>NZ_BBOC01000090.1:0-22249 GCF_001485335.1 Type-D symbiont of Plautia stali
TGCACTTCACCGCACAGCAGGACCACATTAGGCCGCACTTTATGGATACGGTCGGCCATCTGTTCACAGGCCACTTTGGTTGGGTAGATGCGTTCTGACACCGGCAAAGCGTCACAGGCATCGTGTCCACACGCGCTCACTAACAACACAAAACCAATCAGCATGATCGGACTCCTTTAACACGTTCCTGATGGTACGGAATCGGTGGCTGTTTGTTCCTTTTTTGATCCAGTATAGCCAAACGCAACGGGAGTCAATTATCTCCTTGAGCGGCTTTCTGTTTTGAGCGCTGAGATTATACCCAACCGGACGCGCATCATCAGTACGATCTGGGCTAAACTGTGCGGCCCTGACAAAAATGATGAGTGAGTAACCGATGTCGAACGAAATTGCCCATCCGGACAGCAGCCCGAAACAAGCCGCGCTGCAACTGGTGATTGAGCTGGTACGTGCCGGAAAATTAAGCCCGCTGCATGGCGATGCTTCCAACATGATTTCAATCTACGAGCAGTTCAAAGCCCATTTCGAGGCAGAGAAGGCGTAACGCAGCTCGTTCCCACTCCTTCCTGTGGCGGCGCGATTTATCGCGCACGCGAATAATGGCGTATAGCCTCTCCGGTATTCGCCATTCATTGCGCCGCTACACTATTAAATTCCCATTTATTTTTCCCTTCTGAGTTTTGATATTTCTCACAGTTCCTGTAACCAAATCTGAAACCGGTTGCAGAAAATCTTTGCTGTGTGTATTCGTTAATTAAACCCCACATGGAGGATTGAACAATGCCAAAGATTTTACTGTGCTGTGCCGCTGGGATGTCTACCAGCATGGTGGTGCAGAAG
Source organism: Type-D symbiont of Plautia stali (assembly GCF_001485335.1). Taxonomy (NCBI): domain Bacteria; kingdom Pseudomonadati; phylum Pseudomonadota; class Gammaproteobacteria; order Enterobacterales; family Enterobacteriaceae; species Type-D symbiont of Plautia stali. Next base: position 841 of record NZ_BBOC01000090.1, read on the forward strand.
ATGGAGAAAGCCGCCAAAGCGCAAGGTGTAGAAGTGGAGATAAAAGCCGTTGGTATTGAAGAGTTTAATGAACAAATTGCTCACTATGATTGCTGCCTGTTAGGGCCACAAATCAAATACAAGCTCGCTGATTTTCAACCGCTGGCTCAGCAATTAAATAAGCCAATATCCGTCATAAATAGCATGGATTACGGCATGATGAATGGCGAGAAAATATTAAATGATTCACTAAAACTGATTCACGCCTGATCGCTAAACTGCACGAAAAATAATAGTCATCGCCTGCGACTCAGCGCGCAGGCTTATTCTCTGTTTGCCTGATGCAAGGAGCTCGCGTATGAGCAGCATAAGCGAATCAGTATTTGGTGTGATTGAAAACCGTATTAGCCCACTCGCAGGGCGGCTCTCCAGCCAGCGTCATGTGATCGCCATCCGTGATGGCTTTATCGCTTCCATGCCTTTCCTGATCGTCGGCTCATTTATGCTGCTGTTTGCCCATCCACCTTTTTCTGCTGACAGCTCGTGGGCGTTCGCGCAGTGGTGGCTCGGTATGGTGCATGCTCATGAAGAGCAGATCATGATGCCGTACAACATGACCATGGGCATTATGGCGCTCTACATCGCCAGCGCTATCGCCTACAACCTCGCTACCAGTTACAAGATGAACGGTTTCATGGCTGCCAGCCTGTCATTGATGGCGTTTCTGGTGGTCGCAGCACCGCAAAGCGGTAAAACCTTGCCGGTGGGATCGCTGGGTGGTGAGGGCATTTTCACCGCCATCCTGGTGGCGCTGTTTGCCACTGAGTTAATGCACTTCCTGCAGAAACACAACATCGGCTTCAAACTACCGGAGCAGGTACCACCAAAAATCCGCCAGTCCTTTGATCTGCTGATCCCGATAATTGCCATTTTTATCACGCTGTTTCCGCTCAGCTTATGGGTGCAGGCCCAGTTCGGCATGTTGCTGCCCCAGGCGATCATGGCGATTTTCGCCCCCATTATCTCCGCCTCTGATTCGCTGCCTGCGGTGCTGGTGGCGGTGTTGCTGTGCCATATGTTGTGGTTTGCCGGTATCCATGGCGCGGTGATCGTCGGCGGTATTTTGCAGGCATTCTGGCTGACCAACCTTGGCCTTAACCAGCAGGAACTGAACGCGGGTCAGCCTATCACTCATGTCTTTATCGAGCCGTTCTGGCAGTTCTTTATCGTGATTGGCGGTTCGGGTTCAACCATGGGCCTGGTGCTGCTTTATCTGCGCAGTCGATCTGCGCATCTGCGTTCGATTGGCAAACTCAGCATTGTGCCCAGCATGTTCAACATCAACGAACCGGTGATTTTTGGTTCGCCGGTGGTGATGAATCCCATTCTGTTTATCCCGTTTATCTGTGCGCCGCTGGTCAATGCGGTGATTGCCTGGACGGCCACCAAAACTCATCTGATCAATCACGTGATCTCACTGGCACCCTGGACGACACCCGCACCGATTGGTGCCGCCTGGTCTACCGGCTGGGACTGGCGTGTGATCGTGCTGGTCGCGGTGCTGGTAGCAATTGCCACGCTGATCTACTACCCGTTTTTCAAAATGTACGAGCGCCAGTTGTTGCAACAGGAGTTGGAGCAAAGCGCCACCGCACAACCGATTAAGGAGTCATAAATGGAGATTGATGAGAGCACGGTAATGGAGCTGATCATTCAGGCGGGCGAAGCGCGCTCGTGTTCCATGGAAGCGCTACGCGCGGCGCGAAAGCAAGATTGGGCACGATCCGATGCGATGTTAACCGACGCCACAGCGGCAGCCAAGGCCGCCCACCGCATTCAGACCGAATTGATTGGCGCTGACGAGGGCTGCGGCAAAATTCCCGTGAACCTGATCATGGTACACGCGCAGGATCACTTAATGAACGCCATGCTGTGTCGTGAGTTGGCGGAGGAAATTATCCAACTGCGGCGCGAGCTGGCCGCACGTTAACAGGAGGTAGACATGCAACATCCAACATTGGGCGCGTTTCCTGACGGTTTTCTCTGGGGCGCATCCACCTCAGCTTATCAGGTTGAAGGCGCATGGAACGAGGATGGCAAAGGGCCCTCGGTGATTGATAAAGCTCAGTTCCATCAAGATATTACCGACTTCACCGTCACCAGCGATCACTACCATCGTTTTGAACAAGACATCGCGCTACTGGCGGAGATGGGATTAAAGACCTACCGCTTCTCGATTGCCTGGAGTCGTCTTTACCCTGAAGGCGATGGTGAGCTTAACGCCGCGGGCGTCGCCTTTTATCAGCAGTTGATTGACGAGATCTGCCGGCACGGCATCGAACCGTTGGTGACACTTTATCACTTTGATTTGCCGTGGGCGCTGCAACAGCAAGGCGGCTGGTCCAATCGTCGTACTGTGGCAGCGTTTGAACGTTTTGCTATCACCTGTTTCGAGCAGTATGGCAAGCAGGTGAAATACTGGCTGACGATTAACGAACAGAACATGATGATTTTAAAGGGTGAGGTGATTGGTACGTTGCCGCCAGGCACAGCGGATCCGCAGAAAACGCTGTATCAGCAAAACCATCACATGATGCTGGCGCAAGCCAAAGCGATGATTGCCTGCCATCAGCGTTTACCTCAGGCAAAGATTGGCCCGGCACCGAATATCTCCTGCATCTATGCGGCCAGCTCACGGCCGGAAGATGTGCTGGCGGCCGACAACTTTTCAGCGATCCGTAACTGGCTTTATCTCGATCTGGCGGTGCACGGACGTTACAACCACGTGGTGTGGGCCTTCCTGCAGCAGCGTGGCTGGTTGCCGACGATTGAATCCGATGATATGGCGGTAATTGCCGCCGGGAAGCCCGATTTTATCGCCTTCAACTACTATGCTTCAGCCACGGTGAGCGCCGATATGCCTGACGTGGACCGAGGTGAACTCAACAGTAAACAACGCGCCGATCAGCAGATGGTTGGCATTGATCAATCGGTATATGTCGGTTGCAACAATCCGCATCTCAAACAGAATCAGTTTGGCTGGTATATCGATCCGGTGGGATTCCGCATCACCGCACGGCAGATTTATGCCCGCTATGCGCTGCCGCTGATTGTGACGGAAAACGGCTTAGGCGCGTTCGATACCTTAGAAGCGGGCAATAAGGTGTATGACGATTACCGCATCGCCTATCTGCGTGAGCACATTGCGCAGCTACAGCTGGCAATTGCGGATGGTGTTGAGCTGTTTGGCTATTGTCCGTGGTCAGCGATTGATCTGGTGAGTACACATCAGGGCATCAGCAAGCGGTATGGCTTTATTTACGTTAACCGCGATGAGCATGATTTGAAGGATCTGGCGCGTTATCGCAAAAAAAGCTTCTTCTGGTACCAGCAGTTGATTCGCAGTAACGGCGCAACATTAGACCAGCAAGTGGAGTACTAAACGTAGCGGCGCAATTTATTGCGCATCTGGCAGCCGCACCATCGCCGCTCACTAGCGCGATAAATCGCGCCGCTACAAATATGGCTTCGGGCTGCGGTAGTGCTGCTTGCTTAGCTGGCCAGCGCGATCAATCACGCCGTTATAAATACGGGCCATCCGCCACGGAAGCGCGCTCAATCAACCGGCCGCTGAACGGGGGCAGGGGATGGATCGCTTCCCCCTCCAGCATCGCTACTAACTGCGCCAGGGTGTGCTGAATCATCTCGGCAACCGGTACATGCACGGTGGTCAGCGGTGGCAGGAAAAATTCGGCCATACGGATATCATCAAATCCCATCAGCGATACATCCTGCGGCAGCCTCTTACCCGCGGCATTCAGCGCCAGCGCGGCACCAATCGCCATATCATCATTGCTCGCCATCAGCGCGCTAAAAGAGACACCCGCTGCCAGCAACTGCTGTGCCGCCTGTTGGCCGCTGTTAGGCGTCCATGCGCCAGCTTTCACCCGCGCGGGATCAGGCACTAATCCATGCTGCGCCAATGCCTGCTGATATCCAGCCAGGCGCGCGGCGGCCGTCGGTGAACCCGGCAAACCCGTGATAAAGGCAATCTCACGATGGCCGCGCGCAATCAAATAACTCACGGCATCAAAGGTGTTCTGCTGATGCGTCGCCCACACGCAGTGGTCGGCATGACGTTGTAGCTGGCGATTGACCACCATAATAGGAACATCGTGCTGTTCAATAATGGCTTCCAGCGCGGCGGTATCGAGGAATCGTGGGTAGATAATGATGGCGTCGCAACGCAAATCGAGCAGAAACTCAATTGCCGCCCGTTCGTCATCAGCGGAGGTTTTACCATCGGCCAGAATCAGCTGGCGGCCATAGTTATTGGTCAACGTCGCGGTCTGGTACAGCAATTCGCTGAAGTAGGGACCGTTAAACAGAGAGTGCGTGACGATCAAGCCAATATTCTGCGACTTCTGCGTCGCCAGGCTGCGTGCCAGTAGATTGGGCCGATAACCCGTCTCCTCAATGGCCTGGAACACTTTCTGCTGCGTGGTTTTGCTAACGTAGCGATTGCCCGCCAACACGCGCGACACGGTCGCTTTGGAGACACCGGCCTTGCGGGCCACATCCAGCATGGTAATCATCGACTTTCCAGACCATCAATCCATATCGCATAAACAGCGATACTACCTGAAAGCACTAAAAAAATTGAAGGGAACGTTAAGAAACAGTGAGCGAGATCAGGCGTAAAACCAGGCGGGCAGGATAGCGATCAGGTTATTGAGGGTATGCAGAAAGATCGGCAGCGCCAGGCTGTTGCTGCGCAAACGCGCATAGCATAACAGCAGCGAGAACAGCGTCAGTGCCACGATGGTTTCCCAGTGCACATACTGGGTATGCATGGCGGCGAACAGCAGCGAGGTGAGTAACATGCAGGCGAAGCGGCTTTTCGGGGCCCACAGCAGAAATCCTTGCAGCAGGAAGCCACGGAACAACACTTCTTCAAACACCGGCGCCAATAATACGGCAGTCAGCAGCAGAATCAGCATAGAGCTGCGGCCCTGCTGGCTTTGCGCAATCAACCACCCTTCGGGCTGTAAGAACTGCGTTTGTGCCACCATCAACGCCACCAAGGCGCCGACAAAAAGCAGGGTCTGACCGGGACGCAAATACCCCAGCGGAATATCCGTGCGTCGCTGGCAGTAGAAACGGTACAGCGGATAAATCACGGCAAATTCAAACAGGCAGAGCACCGGCACCAGCAAACCGTTATTACGCAGCGCCCCGTAGTTGGGAAACAGCGTAATCAGCATGGTCACGATGTAATACACCACAAAGCTGGCAGCGTAGAACAGCGTCAACGTAACCTTGTCGGATTGGGTGTCCATAGTCGGCTCAATGGGCAGAAGAAAGCGCATAGTAGCAATGCCGATCATCGCTGTCGAGATAGCCCGGCAGAGAATTGCATCGCTCAAATATTCCACCGTTAGGGCTAAATCTGTGGCGCTCTGCGCCGATAATCGAAAAAACCATTACAGGGACCGGGCATCACCGGTCCTCTCTTTTTGCTGCTTCTGTTTTGCGAGCATAATGCATGAATTCTGAGTATCACCGACACGCTACCTTGCCAGCCAGGGCAAACATGGAAGCGCACACGGTTCGGGTAACGCGGCGCAGCCTGCGCACCTTAACCTCGCTGCTATTTGGCGTGCTATTGCTTTCGGTTGTGATGGTGCTGGTGATTGCCCATCGACAAAACAGTGATTCGATGCAGCAGGATGTCAACCTGATGCGCCGGGCGTGGCAGCAGCAGCAAGAGCAGATGATCATCGATGTCCGCGATTATGCCAACTGGGGTGAGGGTTGGAAAAACCTGCATCTGACGGTGAACAAAGTCTGGGCATGGGATGAGGAGAATTTTGGTCCCAGCCTTTACAAGGAGTACCACTACGACGGCGTGTTTGTGATTGATGGTAGCGGAAAAACACGCTACTCAGTGGTGGACGGAAAACTCTCCGAAACTTCGCTAGAGAGCTGGTTAGGTGGTCAGGCGGCCTTGCTGCTGTCGGCGGCACGCAAACAGCCTGATGAGGGTATCACCCGTAATGTGGTGATCAATGAACAGCCTGCTCTGGTGGTAGCTGCACCCATCACGCCAGGAAAAGTACCTGATCTCCCGACAATTCCCGGCCCCTCTTCGGTCATGGTCTTCGTCAATATTTTAACGCCAGCCAAGCTGCAGGTGCTGGGTAAATCTCTAAACGTGATTACCCCACGTGTTGCCAGAGGCCTGAATGATGCACTGGAAGAGCCGCGTCTGGTTGAACCGGTGATTCAAGGTGAGCCGCTGGTATTGCGTTGGGAAGCGAAAAACCCTGGGTTTGGTGTTATCTGGCTGATGATGCCGCTGCTGCTGTTTACCGTGCTGGCTGTCGCATTGGTGACGCGCCGCGTGATTCGCCACGCGCTGCACAACGCAGTCATTTCCGACCGTCGCTATGAAATGCTCGCCATTAGCCAGCGTGAACTGGCCAACAGTGAAGAACGATTTCGCGATCTGGCTGAAGCGGCGTCGGACTGGATTTGGGAAGTTGACGATCACGGTCGCCTTAGCTATCTCTCTTCCCGCTTTGCGGCGGGAACCGGGCATGATGTGAAGAGCTGGATCGGACGTCCACTCGATCAGCTATTGAGCCATCCCAGCCATTCGCTGGTGGCGTGGTTACTGCGTCAGGGCGATGAAATACAGCATGTGCCTTTGCGCTGCCAGTTTATGGCGGCCAACGGTGAGCGTCGCATCGGTGAGCTTTCAGCGAAAACCATTCGCCGCAACGGGCTGCGCGCCGGTTTTCGCGGTACCGTGTCAGACATCACGCATGAAGTGGATGCTGAGGCGCGAATTCAGTTCCTGTCCCGCCATGACATGCTCACCGGTCTGGCTAACCGCATCCAGTTGCAGGAGTTCCTTACCACCCATCTGGAAACGGCGAGCGATGACGATCCGCTGTTTGTTGTCAGTTTCGATCTCGATCAGTTCAAACCGATCAATGACACCTGGGGCCACACCGTGGGCGATCTGGTATTGAACGAAATCTCACAGCGGCTGAAAAACCTGATCGCGCCGAATGAACTGGCGGCGCGTCTGGGGGGCGACGAGTTTATTTTACTGTTACGAGAGTCGACACGTGCCGCGGTGGAATATCGCTGTCGTGCACTGCAACGTGCCGTGCATCAACCGATCATCAATGATTCACACCAACTGAGCCTGACCGCCAGCATGGGCATTGTCTGCGCTCCGCAGGATGCGACCCAACCCGAAGCTTTGTTACGTCTGGCGGATATTGCGCTAGGACAGGCGCGCAGCGCAGGGCGAGCGCGCTGGGCGTGGTACTCCACCGATATGGCAAACCAACTGGAATCAAAACGTGAGTTGGTGCAGGCCATTGAGCAGGCACTGCAACAGGATGCATTCATGTTGCATTACCAGCCGCGGTATCAGCTTCAAACGGGTGAGTTAGCGGGCGCCGAAGCGTTGATTCGCTGGCAGGTTGCTGACGATAAATGGATCACCCCCGATCGCTTCATTCCATTAGCAGAGGAGAACGGGTTAATTGCGGCTATTAGTGACTGGGTGCTGATGCGCGCGTGCCGCGATGCCTGCCATTGGGGCGAACATCGCTACGTCTCGGTCAACATTTCACCCATGGAGTTCCGCAACATCGATCTGGTTGATCGTGTGGCGCATGCCCTGGCAGTGAGTGGGCTTCCGGCGACCCGGTTGGAACTGGAGATTACCGAAAACGTCACCTTCGAAAATCCGGATCGAGCGCTGGAGATCATGCAGGGCTTGCGCGCGCTGGGCGTGCGCTTGACGGTCGATGATTTTGGTACCGGTTATGCTGCGTTAGGCTATCTGAAAACCTTCCCGTTCAACGGACTGAAAATCGATCGCTCTTGGATGAAAGAGTTCCCTGAGTCGAAACAGGCGCAATCGGTGGTGGCTGGGATTGTTGGGCTGGCACGCGCTTTCGCACTCACCATTACGGCGGAAGGGATAGAAACAGAGGCGCAGTTAAATGAGCTGAAGGCGCTCTCCTGTGAAGAAGGGCAGGGCTATTTTCTGGGACGGCCAATGCCGCTAGAGGCATTCAACGCGCGTCTGGCGGAACAGGCGGATGCGTTGTCTTAGGGCGAACACATTGCGGTTCGCCCTGTTACAACGACACATTAGCGCACCCGGATAGCAATCACGGTCATCAGGATGGCAAAGCCGATAAAGATAGCCAGTTCCATAATCATTACCTCAGAAAAGTCTTAGGTAATTGTAGCGCCTGACAGGCTGAGGTTTAGACACAGCGTGCGATTAATCCTAAAAATTGAGAGGAAGATCGCGCCATAAAACACATTTACACGACTAATCTGCTGGCTTTTTTTCACATCATGGGCTCCCTTTGTTACTCTCAGGAATCAGTTGTCTATTCATCCAGGAGGATAAACTTGTGACCCATTATGGAAAAGCGCTACTGGCCACCGCCTTTTTTGCCCTGACCGCCTGCCAGTCTGCCACTAAACCTGACAGCACCGCTGCCGTCAGCCACGATCCGGAAGCCGATCAATGTGGCGCATCGCAATATCAAAACATGCTCGGCCAGCCGCTGAGCAGTGTGGAAGGTAAGCGTTTTGACGTGCCTGTGCGTGCTATTCCGTGGAACGGGGCCGTCACCATGGATTTCAATCTGCGTCGGTTGAATTTCACCGCCGATCAGAGTGGTAAAATTACCCGTGTTTACTGCGGATAAATTCAAACGGACATCGCATTGTCATCGGGCTGTCATGGCGCCGGGCGAGGATAGCTGCGCATTACGGAGATTTCCTCGTCACTCTCAAATATGCAATGCTCGTCTTGTTTCTTCCCGCCTCGGCGGGAATTTTTTTTCTATCGATTAATGCACGATGGAATGAGGAGAGAAAATGAGAACGACAGGTAAATTTCTGCTCATCACCCTGTTATTAAGCCCACTGGCGCACGCTTCGAGCGAGGCCGCGTGGCAACAAAATAGCAGCAACAGGCAGCAAGCCTGCCTGAAAGCCAGCGGATTGAAGTCGATTAAAATTATCGGCAAGCCGATTCAATATGACGATAGCGTGGGCTACGACGCGCTGCTCTTAGAAGGCCGCTACCCGCAAAAGCACATGAAGAATCAAATCGGGCGCGAATTGTGCCTGTATCAACGTCAGAGCGGCAAAGCCAGCGTCAGTGAAGCAGACCAGTTACGTGTGGTGAAATGATCGTTTAACGTGGCGGTGCGCATGAATGCGCACCCTACGAAAATCGCGTATTTTGCATCGATGGCGTGCTATTTCTTCTGACCAGACTCCAGCAACTGCGCCAGCAGATTGCGATAGCTTTGCAACCGCTGCTCATCCCCTTCGAACTCCAGTTTGGCTATCACACGGGTAATAATCGCCTTGCTGGTCGCGGGTTGGCCGTCATCCATCAGTTCACGCATGATCGCCGCCAGCAGATCGCTTTCGTGCGGTGCATGCCAGGCTGGGGTGTTGAAGTAGTCGGTAATCGCCCGACCGGCGCTATTAGGATGCGTTCTCATGGCTGACCTCCGCAGAGACAACAATGCCCGCCACCTGATCAGGCAGCATTGGGATATTTTGGTTAAGCATGGGAACTGTCCAGAACGGGCAGCGCCTCGCCAGCGAAGGCCGGTGATTTTTTAAACATAGATGCGGTGTCGAATCTTGTCAGTAACGAGTAGACATATTTTTTCATGTTTGCCCGGCGTCGTGATGCGCTTATCTTGCTGAGTTGTTTGTTTCAGCACATAAAGACACTACAAATTGTGCCCCTTACACTATTTGCTGTGAGCAGAATCACGCCCGGCAGCGGAAAACTGCGTTTTTACCCCCATGCCATGTTTTGCCGTCCAGCAATGTTATGAGGTTGTTAGACTGAACCCTCATTTCATTTTTTCTGACGTACACGCCCATGCTACGCTCCATCGAGTCCTGGAAGGTCAACCTGATATCTGTCTGGTTTGGCTGTTTTTTTACCGGATTGGCCATCAGTCAGATTATCCCCTTCCTGCCGCTGTATGTTGAGGAACTCGGCATTCATGGCGGTAATGCGCTGAGCATCTGGTCGGGTCTGACTTTCAGTATTACCTTCATCGTTTCTGCTGCCGTTGCGCCACTCTGGGGAAGCCTGGCCGACCGTAAGGGCCGCAAGTTGATGCTGCTGCGCGCCTCATTTGGCATGGGAGCCGTTATTCTGCTGCAGGCATTCGTGACGCAAGCATGGCAACTGTTGTTGCTGCGTGCGCTGATGGGGCTCACCTCTGGCTACATTCCCAACGCGATGGCACTGGTGGCGGCGCAGGTTCCGCGCGAACGCAGCGGCTGGGCGCTCAGCTGTGTTTCAACCGGGCAGATTGGCGGGGTGATCCTCGGGCCGATGATTGGCGGACTGCTGGCGGACTGGCTTGGCCTGCGTATGGTGTTTATCGTCACTGCCGTATTGTTGATGGTGAGTTTCCTGGTCACGCTGTTCCTGATTAAAGAGACTGGCTACACGCCAGTAAGCAAACAGGACAAAATGAGTGGTCGGGAGGTATTTCGCAGCCTCGACAATCCACGCCTGATGATCTGTCTGTTCGTCACCACCATGGTGATCCAGATGTGTAACGGCTCAGTGAACCCGATTTTGACCCTGTTCGTGCGTGAGCTAGCGCCGGATGCGCAAAACCTCGCGTTTCTCAGTGGCGTGATTGCGGCGTTGCCGGGCGTCTCGGCGCTGATCTCTGCGCCGCGCTTGGGTAAACTGGGCGATCGCATCGGCACGCAGCGTATTCTGATAGGCACCATGCTGTTTTCACTGGTGCTCCTGATGTGCATGTCGTTTGTTACCAGCGCCACCCAATTAGGTGTGCTGCGTTTTCTGCTGGGGTTTGCCGACGGTGCCATGATGCCTGCGGTGCAGACTTTGCTGGTACGTCACTCGCGCGATAACGTGACAGGGCGTATCTTCGGTTACAACCAATCATTTATGTATCTGGGTAACGTGGCAGGACCGCTGCTGGGTGCAGCGGTGTCTGCCGCCACCGGTTACCGCTGGGTGTTCTTCGCCACCGCCGTGGTGGTACTGCTCAATGTACTGCTACTGCGCCGCTTCTATCGTCGGCCAAAAACCACGCTGGAACAACCGGTGAACCCGCGTGGTCAGGCGGCTAAGCCCGCGACTGACGTAACGTCAACGCGTAATGCCAGCGCTGCTGGGAAAGCAAAAACTCCGGGCTGACGCTGGGGCTCCACGAGTCATCGCCCCCTACGCCCATATGGAAGCCATCCAGATGCAGCCAACAGCCTGCTTCTGGCTGCAACAGGTGGCGATGCGAGGTCTCACGCAACTGCTCAAGGCTATGGCAGCTAAGCGAGAAGGCGAAATCCCCGCTGGCCTGCCAGCTTCCGGTATCAAGCTGGCGCGTGCCGCAACGCAATCCATTTTCTCCTGGGAAGACATACGCGGTGCTCATTGACGCGAGCGGCTGCTGCCAGCGCGAGAACTGCGCAGCCAGCTGGCGGTCCGGGTAGTTTTCATCTGGACCCAGTCCCAGCCAACTGACTTGCTGAGGCCTGTGGCTTAACTGACAGCGTAAACCAATACGTGCTGGCGCTGGCAAACCGGGGGCCTGTTCAACGTCGATGCTCACCGACAGCTCACCTTCACCGTTGATCTGATAGCGCTTGTGGCTGGTGAAAATCAGTTGGCCGTTGGCGTGCCATTGGTGCCAGGTTTCAATCAGTACGCTGTGTTTCAGGCTATCGATTTGCATATCCACCAGCTCCGCTTCCAACTGGTCATATCCCGCACGCTTCCAGCGTTCGACCCACGCATTGGGATCGACATTCGCCGCTTCACTGGTGCCGATATCATTATCAATAGGGGCGCGGATAAAACACTCCTGCAAGGGGGTCTGCATGGTTTCTTCATCATTCACCCACCACTGCATCAACTCTCCGGTGCGACGCGAGAAGTGCCAGCGCTGCTGCGACACGACCACGGCAACCAAATCGTGATTGGCAATCAATTCTGGTGCGGTGGCGCTGGTTTCCACGCGACGTGTCGCCAGTGCGGCGGGCAGTGGCCACTGATCCCACGCCACGCGTGCATCGGCCTCAGACCACGGGGTAGCGGCAATTTGATGTACCGCCAGGTTAAGCCAGGCGTTGCCCTGTAAACCCTCTGTTGTGGGCACAGTGATGTGTTGGGTGCCCTGAGATTCCAGCACTAAGGTCACTTCACCGCTATCGATCACCACGCCATCTTGCTCAATCGACCAGCGCAGTACCTCGTTATCTGTGTGACGGAACAGATACTCGCTGCTGACAGTGAAGCGGAAAGGGGAGTGGGCATCACGCTGAAACTGGAAGAACTGCTGCGCCCGCTGCGCTTCAAACAGCGCCGGATGTGGCGAGCGATCGGCAAACACTAACCCGTTCATGCAGAATTGGCGATCGTTAGGCGTATCGCCAAAATCGCCACCGTAAGCCTGCCACGGCTGACCTTGATCATCATGGCGCGTTAAACTTTGATCCACCCAATCCCAGACGAAGCCACCCTGTAAGCGCGGGAACTGGCGGAAGGCCTGCCAGTATTTGGCGAAGCCGCCGAAGCTATTGCCCATGGCGTGTGCGTACTCACACAGGATCAGCGGGCGAGTTTCCCCCGGCAGGCCAATCCATTTTTTCAGTGACCATTTTGGTACGGCGGGGAAGGGTTGATCCTGATCGACGCGTGCATACATCGGGCAGACAATATCCGTAGCGGCCGTATCGGCCCCGCCGCCTTCGTACTGAACGGGGCGCGTAGGATCGCTGCTTTTCACCCACTGATAGAGCGCATCGTGCGTGCTGCCATGGCCGGATTCATTGCCGAGTGACCAGATGATAATGCAGGCGTGGTTGCGATCGCGCTGCACCATGCGCGTTACGCGTTCGCTGTAGGCCGCAAACCAACGTGGGTCTGACGACAGGCGGTTCATCGGCTGCATGCCATGGGTTTCGATATTCGCTTCGTCCACTACATACAAGCCGTATTGGTCGCACAGTCGATACCAAAGAGGATGATTAGGGTAGTGCGCACAGCGCACCGCATTGAAGTTATGGCGCTTCATCAGCTCAATGTCGCGGCGCATGCTGGCTTCATCCACCACCTGACCGTTTTCCGGGTGGTGCTCATGGCGGTTCACACCACGGATCAGCAGCGCTTTGCCATTGACGCACAGTTGCCCGTTCTCAATGCTGACGCGACGGAACCCGACATCATAGGCTTCGGCTTCAATCAGGTTGTCATGGTCATCCAGCAAAGACACAACGACACGGTAGAGGTGCGGTGTCTCGGCGCTCCACAATTGGGGGTTATGTACCGGCACCACCAGCAGCGTGCGTTCCGGATAGTGCCCACGTTCGTCAATGATGGCGCTGCCCGGTGCCTGCTGCTGACTGCCGATACAGTTTTCACCTTGCCACAGCGTCACGCGCAGGCGGCACTGTGACAGCGGACGTGTGCCCGCGTTGATCTTCACGCTGACACGCAGATCGCCGCGAATATATTCTGGGCTCAGCGCGGTTTCGATTTGCACATCAGCCAGCTGTGTTTCGGGTTTGTGCAGTAATGTCACATCACGGAATATGCCGCTCATGCGCCACATATCCTGATCTTCTAAATAGCTGCCATCACTCCAGCGCAGCACCATCACTGCCAGGCGGTTCTGACCGGCTTGCAGTGCCTGGCTCAAATCAAATTCGGCTGGCAGCCGGCTATCTTGTGAATAGCCAATCCATTGACCGTTGCACCACACAAAGAACGCGGAGTTCACGCCATCAAAGATGATGCGAGTCTGGCCCTGAGCGATCCAGTTATCGTCGACTTTAAATGTGAGCGAATAACATCCAGTGGGATTCTCTTGCGGGACAAAAGGTGGATTCACCGGGATGGGATACTGCACATTGGTATAAATCGGCGCGTCATAGCCATGCAGTTGCCAGTTGGCGGGCACCGGTAACGAATGTGATCCCGCTAAGTCTTGCAGCAGCCAACTTTGCGGCACCGCTTCTGGCTGGCTGAAGTAGCTGAAGGTCCACTGACCATTAAGCAACTGGCGCGAGGGTGAAGGGGCATCGTCGCGTGCGCTGATTTCGTCGCGCCAGCTGGCAAACGGAGGGTGCGCATCCAGTCTGTTCAGGCTGGTTACCACCGGGTTTTCCCAGTCGCGGCGGGCGAGAATATCACTTAAGGCGTGTGTTGGTAGGGTCATGGCAAGATCTCATTAATTGTAATGCGCTCACATTGCGCGATTTTACGGCCACTGTAAAGTGCCTCGCCGAGATCGATGGATGAATTTTTGTTCATTCTCAGATGGCCTGTGTGGGTTTTTTGCCGGTGTAGTGCCAGTAAATTGTTAAGCATGGTGAGCAGGGATGAATAGCGCGAGGTTGCGGAGAATTCTGTATTGTCGCTGGCACTACGGCCTCATACACTCAGCCCGATTTCACCATCCTGAGGTAATTATGGTCCGTATTGTTAAACTCGCTGCCGTTGTGGCATTGGTGACCGCGCTGAGCGGTTGTATCTTCCCACCACCGGGTGGCGGTGGCGGTCACGGTGGTGGCTGGGGCGGCGGTGGAGGTCCAGGTGGACCGGGCCGTGGCTTTATGGGGCCTTAATCATTAGCGCCGACCGTTAATGTATTGAGGCGCGCGAAACGTTTCTAAAACACGTTATTTGTTGAGAGAAACGTTTCGCCGCTACATATTGAAATTACGTTTCTTTTATTGCGCTGCGCTTATTGTTTATTTTCCTCAAACACTGAAAAATCCCTGTTGTTTTAAACGCCTCAATGCTAACGTCTGTTTTCCATCTCTTATTGAGCCCGTCGCATGAAAAACCTGATCGCGGAACTTCTGCTGAAGCTGGCTGAAAAAGAAGAAGAGTCTAAAGAATTAGTGGTCCAGGTTGAGGCATTAGAAATTGTGCTGACAGCGATGTTGCGCAAGCTGGAGCCTGAACAGTTTCAAGAGATTGCAGCCGGCATTGCCAGCGCGATGCCACCTGTTGCCCCCGCGGCAGAAACGCCCGATACCACTCTGCTGCGCAATTACGTTGAAAAATTGCTGAACCATCCCCGCGTATAAATCTTTTATTTAATTCCTCTCTATAAAGTGCTGCACGATGGTACAAACCACCGGCGTGTTAAAAAAGTGACCTTTGACGGCGAATATATTTTTTTCTGCTTTGCTTATTTCCTGCCATGATTAATGGGCAACAACTCTATGGAGAATCCGGCAATGAAATCGTGTCTTTTGGCAATGGTAGCAGCAGGCCTGCTGTTGGCGGGCAGTGCGGGTGCGGCAGAGAAAACTGCGCAGCAAAATAAAATGACGGTGTGTAATCAGCATGCATCCTCTCAGGATTTAAAAGGGGATGCGCGTAAATCCTTTATGAGCGACTGTCTGAAAAAAGACAGCAAGATGGGCAGTATGACGCCGCAGCAAATGAAGATGAAAACCTGTAACACCGAAGCGGGTGATAAAAAGCTCAGCGGTGATGCGCGTAAAACTTATATGAGTTCCTGCCTGAAAAAATCGTAATCTGTCTTGCACACCTTTATAGGGTTCATGTTTTGCATGAACCCTTTTTTTGCAATGACGATGGAATTAATACCCTCTCTACCCCAGGCAGCACGTATTTTTTCGGCTAACGGTGTGATAAACAACAGCTTGTCCGCCGTTACGCTTTGTTTTTCCAGCGAAATTCTCACGGTTTGCCAGGCTTACTGTTTGTAGGGATTTAAAGTCATCAATCCAATCACAACGCAGGAGGCTGAAGGTGAGCTATCAATCTGTCGTGCAACTCAAATCACTTGCGCAGCGTAAACCGACCAAATTCACCGTGAACGATATCGATGTCATCCTGGTTCGCGACGGGGAACGGGTGCAGGCGTTGCAAGCAAAATGCCCACATGCGGGCGCACCGCTGGAGCAGGCAGCGATATGCGGGAACAGATTAGTGTGCCCGTGGCACAAAGCGGCGTTCCAACTGGGTGATGGCAAGATGTGTGAGCCACTGGCGCTGGCCAATCTTAAGCGCTATCCGGTACGTATCGAAGCGGGAAAAGTGCTGGTGAACCCACAACCGATGTCACCAGCCAGTGCACCGACAACGCAGGGTGAATCACCGGTCTGTGTGATTCTGGGCGCGGGGGCAGCAGGGAGCGCGGCTATCTGGACGCTGCGGGATGAAGGTTTCAAAGGGCGTATTGTGTTAGTGGAACGAGAGTCCTCCGCTCCTTATGACCGTACAGCCCTGAGCAAGTTTGTGCCTTCGGGTAAGATGGCGATCAAGGATGTGCCCAAACTGCTAAAACCCGACGTGTTGGGCACAGTGGATCGTATTCAGGGCAATGTGGCAGAACTGAATACGGAGAAAAATACGCTGCTGTTGGAAGAGGGGCAAAAAATTCACTTTGATCAACTGCTAATTGCCAGTGGAGGGACACCTCAGCCGCTGAATGTTCCTGGTAACGCGTTGCAGGGTGTACATGTGTTGCGTTCGCTGAATCAGGCTGATGCATTGTTGAAAGAAGTGGATGACGGACAGCACACCGTGATCATTGGCAATAGTTTTATTGGTATGGAGATGGCGGGTGCGCTGCGTAATCGGGATGTCGATGTCACCGTTATCGCCCGCCATTCGTTGCCCTTCGCGAAGACGTTTGGTGAAGAGATTGGGCGTTATTTTTACGATCTCCACCGGAGTAACGGTGTGAAATTTATTGAAGGTGAGCCGAAAGCGCTGAGTGGTGAAGGGCGTGTGAGTGCGGTGCAGTTGAAAGGCGGGAAAGCGGTGTCTGCAGATGTGGTGTTATTCGCCACCGGTGTGCATCCCGCGACT
Organism: Type-D symbiont of Plautia stali; assembly: GCF_001485335.1. Lineage (NCBI taxonomy): Bacteria > Pseudomonadati > Pseudomonadota > Gammaproteobacteria > Enterobacterales > Enterobacteriaceae > Type-D symbiont of Plautia stali. The sequence continues at coordinate 17,735 of NZ_BBOC01000090.1, forward strand.
GGCTTTATTCATGATCTCAGCCTTCAGGATGACGGCAGCTTGTTGGCTGATGATCAGTTGCGCGTCGCAGACAATGTTTGGGTGGCTGGGGATATTGCTACCTACCCTACGCCGCAAGGGCCGCAGCGCATTGAACACTACCGCGTAGCTCAACAGCAGGGGCGTATCGCCGCCCTGAATATCTTGGATAAAGAGATCGCTTTCGATCGCGTGCCCTTCTTCTGGACCGCACACTACGGCACGCGCTACGAGTATCTCGGGCATGCGCAAGAGTGGGATGACTACCATTTGCTGGGATCATTACAGGAGAAACGTTTTATCGCCTTCTATTGCCGCGAGGGAATCATTGCAGCGGTGTGCTCTGCGGGCATGTATACGCTGACGGCATCACTGGTGGAAGCGATGCAACAGCCAATGACACTGGCGCAAGGCATTGAAATGTACGAGGCCAGTCAAGGCTAAACTGCATTTGTAAGGTGCGCATTCATGCGCACCTCATTGAATTATTGCTTGCTCAATGCCTCAGACTTCGCCATGCACTGCTGCATAGCGTTGATCACTGCCGCACGGAAGCCTTGCTCTTCCAGCACTTTTACCGCTTCGATGGTGGTGCCACCCGGAGAGCAAACCATGTCTTTCAATTCGCCTGGGTGTTTACCGGTTTCCAGCACCATCTGCGCAGAACCTTTCACCGCCTGTGCCGCGAACTGATAGGCTTGCGCGCGTGGCATGCCGCCCAGCACCGCTGCGTCAGCCATCGCTTCAATAAACATGAATACGTAGGCCGGTGCAGAACCGCTGACGCCCACTACGGCGTGAATCAGATATTCATTCACCACGGCAGCTTTGCCGAAGCTCTCAAAAATGCCCACCACTTCGTCCACTTCCTGCGATGTCACCAGCACATTTGGTGTTATCGAGGTCATGCCCTCATTGACCAGCGACGGCGTATTTGGCATCACGCGGATGATCTTGCGATCGTGGCCCAGTACGGCAGCTAGCGAATCCAGAGTAACGCCCGCGGCGATCGACACCACCAGCACATCTTTCTTTAACAGGCTGGCGAGATCGTTCAGAACTTTGAGAATCACATTAGGCTTGACCGCGCCGAACAGAATATCGGCCTCACGCGCCAGGCTTTCCGCGCTCTCTGCGGCGGTCACGCCATATTGCTGTGCCATTGCCTGGTTGGTGGCCGGTTTCCGGTCAAACACCCAGATATTAGCCGGGGCAATCAGCCCGCTGTTAACCAGTCCGCTGATGATGGCTTTCGCCATATTGCCGCAGCCGATAAACCCGATTTTCTTCTCCAGCATCGCTCTATCCTTTAAGTGGTTCATTTTCTCGTGCCGGTTAGCTTACGTCAGCCGTGCGGAATAACAACCCAGGTAAATAACATTTGCCATTCTGCGGTAGAAGGGCAAGATCGCCTGCAATTCCCTGAGAAAAAGGATAAGACATGTCAATTTGGGTCGATGCCGATGCTTGCCCTAACGTCATCAAAGAAGTGCTGTACCGTGCCGCAGAACGCGCCAAAATCACCATCACTTTTGTGGCGAATCAACCTTTGCGCGTACCGCCATCGCCCTGGCTGAAGACGTTGCAGGTCGCAGCGGGTTTTGATGTGGCGGACAATGAGATTGTGAAACGCGTGCAGCCCGGTGAACTGGTGATCACCGGGGATATTCCACTGGCGGCCGAAGTGCTGGAGAAGGGCGCAGCAGCGTTGAATCCGCGCGGTGAACGCTATTCACCGGATACCATTCGTCAGCGCTTAACCATGCGTGATTTTATGGAAACGATGCGCGCCAGTGGCGTGCAAAGCGGCGGCCCGTCGGCATTAAACCAACGCGACCGCCAACTGTTTGCGAATGAACTGGATAAGTGGCTACGTCAGCGTTGATCAGACAAAGCTGTCATCGTCGTCGTAATCGCCACCGCCAAAATCACTGAAGTCGTTATTATCCGCAAAGCTGTTGTTATCCCAGCTGGCGTTGTCATTCAGGAAGGCATTGTTGCTGTCGTTACCGTTGAAGGTATCGAGATTATTATCCACCTGTGGCAGCGCTGGCTCATTGATAATGTTCACAATTTCTTCCGGCTGAGAGTGGTGGAACATGCTGGTGAGCATATCCGCCATCACCACACCACCCGCCACGCCAACGGCAGTTTGCAGGGCTCCACCGAGGAAACCTGTCCCACGCGCAGGCGGAGCGGCATATTGCTGCTGTGGCTGAGCGTATGGCTGCTGAGGTTGCTGCGGTGCACTGTTCCACGCCGGTTGCTGCTGTTGTTGTGGCGCAGCCGAACGTGAACCGCCACCAAACAAGCTCGACAAGAAACCGCCGCTACTCTGCTGCGGCGCTTGCTGCTGTTGCGCCTGAGCCAAGCGGTTTTCCAGATCCGTCACCTGCGCATTGAGTTTTTTCAATGCGGCTTCCTGAATCAGAATGGCCTGCGACATGTAATAGGGCGCGCCAGGCTGGCTCTGTAAATGCTGTTTGATCAATTGCTCGGCACCGGCATCGCGCGGTCCACTCTGGTTTTCAGCCTGTTTCAGTCGGCTGAACAGATTTTCGATTAACTGCTGTTCTTCATTTTGCATGGTGTGAACCTCCAATGATTCGTACCCCCTTATATGTGGGCAACGTGACAGAAAGTAAATCAACGGCCTGGTAAGTAAATGTTGCCTGGACTTACAAATCCGGAGATGCACGGATCGCGCATCATTTTCCTTAACAATTTCAATGTGGTAGTAAATTGATGGCGGTAAACACGCGTAATTCGTGCTTCGCGGGTGGCTGACAAAATAAAATCCAGGTATCATGCGACGCAATATTGACCTGATGACTTTGCCCGCGCGGCAGAAATACGGCGGAGGATGAGCCCGGATGTCATTACCCATCTATCTGATCGGCGCACGCGGTTGCGGTAAAACCACTATCGGCCAGGCGTTGTCGCAAGCGCTGGGCTATGCCTTTAGCGATACCGATCACCATCTGCAACTCTCCACGCAACGCACCGTGGCGGAAATTGTCGCCTCTGAAGGGTGGGATAGCTTTCGTGCACGTGAAAGTGACTCGCTGCATGCCGTCACAGCGCCGGGTACCGTTATCGCCACCGGTGGCGGAATGGTGCTGGCTGAGGCAAATCGTCGCTATATGCGCGAGCATGGTCAGGTGATTTGGCTGAATGCGCCTTCCACCGTGCTTGCTGAGCGTCTTGAGCGTCAACCCGAAGCGGGCCAGCGCCCGACCCTCACCGGCCGCCCGATTGCGGAAGAGATGAGTGATATTCTACGTGAACGTGCACATCTTTATCGCCAGACCGCGCACCATGAAGTAAACGCAATGCAGGCGCCCGATCAGGTTGTTGATCAGATTCTGCAATCTTTGTCACTCGCGCGCGCCAGCTAACGTCTTCAGATAACTCCCTCTTTTTTCCTGTGATCCTCCATTGTCTATACTGAGTAGAGACAGGGGGATCGCCGCTGTCCGTGTGGAAATCTGACATTAGAGGGAAATCTATGCCAACTAAACCACCCTATCCGCGAGAGGCGCGCATTGTTGTTGTCGAAAAAGGCGCAGCAGGCAACACGGTGACCTGGTACGAGTTGCGTGCCGACCATCCGAAACCCGATTCATTAATCAGTGAACATAAAACGCAAGCCGAAGCTCAGGATGCCAAAGCGCGTTATGAAGATGCTGACAAAGATTAATGACCACAGGCACGCCATGGAGTGGCTAATGCTTGTCAGTTAAGCGACTGACGCTAACGCCGTCTGGAGCCGCACCGGGGCCGGCGGTCCTCGCGCCGCTACGCGGTACCTTCACTTCACTCGTCTGCCTTAACGGACCGGTGCCGATGGAACATCCATGTTCCAGCGCCACCTTTCGCCCGCGTCCTGCGGGCTCTCCTGGCATACTCGCTCAGCTCAGCGCTGCGGAATGCCAGCCCCGGTGCGGCCCCAGCCTGCTCATCAGCTTCAGTGCGACTTGTCAAAAAGGGCACATTGTCTGAGGCTATGACGCCTCTGCTGCCCCCTCAGGGTTATCCGCAGCGCTGAGACTTTTACGTTGGGCCAGGAGCCCCACGCGGGGAGGCGTGGGGCAGTTCGCGGCCGACCATGGATGGTCATCCGCGAACGGTCCGTCTGTAGTGGTTTAATAGATTAGGACACACTCAGAGGTTATAACGTTATTAACCAGAGAGGTGATTCTATGAGCGGAAGAATATTTACTCCTGAGTTTAAGCGAGAATGTGCTGAACTCATTCTTGACCACGGCTATACAACGCAACAAGCCTGCAAAGCGACGGATGTTGGTTCCACGGCGCTGCGGCGCTGGGTCAGGCAACTACTGGAAGAGCGTAGTGGCGGGAGCACTGCGCCCGGCCTGATAGTTTCTTCAGCCACACCTCTCACGCCGGAGCAACAGCGTATTCGCGAGCTTGAGGAGCGCATTCTCCGCCTTGAACGGGATAAAGAAATACTAAAAAAAGCTGCTGTAGATTCAA
>NZ_BBOC01000091.1:0-21333 GCF_001485335.1 Type-D symbiont of Plautia stali
CCCATCTTTTTACCACAGTCGAAGCTGGTACCGGTCAGCAATTGCACATCTACAGGCTTCTTCTTGCTGAGAGAGGCAATGGCATCGGTCAGCTGGATACGGCCCCATGCGCCTGGCTCGGTGTTTTCCAGCTCTTTCCAGATATCAGCAGACAGCACATAGCGGCCCACTGCGGTCAGGTCTGAATCTAACTGGCCTGCTTCCGGTTTTTCCACGAAGTTAGTGATGGTGCTGATGTCGCCTGGGTTATCAATCGGCTCTTCGGTGGTCAAGACACCGTATTCAGTCAGATCTTCGCCTGGCATGTGTTTCGCCAGCACCTGGCTGTGGCCGGTCTCTTCGAAACGCGCAACCATCGCTGCGAGGTTATAGCGCAGGTGGTCAGCGGTCGAGTCATCCAGCAGGACGTCTGGCAATACCACCACAAACGGGTTGTCGCCGATCATTGGACGCGCACAAAGTACTGAGTGGCCCAGGCCCAATGGGTTCGCCTGACGTACGTTCATAATGGTTACGCCCGGCGGACAGATTGATTGCACTTCGCTCAGCAGCTGACGTTTCACACGTGCTTCAAGCAGCGCTTCCAGCTCATAAGTGGTGTCGAAGTGGTTTTCCACTGCATTTTTGGAAGCATGGGTGACCAGCACAATCTCCTTGATGCCTGCAGCCACGCACTCGTCAACAATGTATTGAATCATTGGTTTATCGACGATTGGCAGCATCTCTTTTGGGATGGCTTTCGTTGCAGGGAGCATATGCATACCGAGACCCGCAACCGGGATTACTGCTTTAAGCTTGGTCATATTTATTCCATTTCATGAAGTGAATACGTGGGGTCGATTATGCAGGATCGGCCGGTGCAGCAAGTATAATCTTTATCTGAAAAACCGGCACTAACTCTCTGTCACGACATCAAAAATCGTCAAAATGCCCCTTTGCCGTTTCGCCTGACGCGTGTGAAATGCGCGGGCTAAACTGCTGAAAAACAGTGGGAGGTTGTCGGATTATGAACGGAGGATAAGACCAGTGATTTTCAGAATGTGTTCAGGGGATTTTGCCATGTTTGTGATGGTGCCAGGAGGGGAAAACGTAGCGGCGCGATTGATCGCGCATTCAGGCAGCGGAGCGGTTGCCAGGACGCGCCATAAATGGCGCCGCTACGGATTGGCGCAATGGTTTAGTCGTGTGCGCTGCCCGTTGTCACCCTTGGGCGCGCCAAGTCACACAGACCACCACCCATCGTAGCGGTGCCATTTATCGTGGATTACAGCCAGCCTTCAAACCACTCCGGCATCACGAACAGATTGAAGTGATTCACCAGCAGCATCAAACCGACAAACACCACCGACACCGACACCCACTGGCGTGCATAAGGTACAAAGCGAATGCCAATCACCGGTTTGATGAAGAACGGATGCGCAAAAGCAGAGATCAACACCTGCGAAATGGAGAGTGTCAACGCCACGTAGAGCACATTCGGCCAGATGTAAGTGGTTGCCAATACCACTACCACCACCAGACTCGCGACGATATTCCAGTAGAACTCGACGTTGGTCTTTCCGTTGGCCTGTGAGATCGCGCCAGTCAAGCCGCCCATCGGACGCAGCATGCCAAACAGCAGCATCAGCGGAATCAGATGGTAAACCTGCTCGTGAGACGCGCCATACAGCACACGCACTATCACCGGCGACAGAATGCCAATTGCCAGATACATCAGGCTGCTGAACAGCATGATGACGAAGGTGCCCTTCAGGAACAGCTTCTTCAACTGCTCAGGATCGTGCTGTTTTTCCGCGAAACGCGGCAGCGCCAGGCGGTTAATCACCGGGGAGACCAGCTTCAGCGGCTGCAGAATCAGCTCTTTCGCCAGTGAGTAGATACCCAGCATCTCCGCGCCCATCACCTTACCGACAATCAACGCATCCGCTTGAGTACGCAGCTGGTTAATGGTCTGCGATCCGAGCTGATAAATACCGTAACGCACTGCGCTGAAGAAGGTTTTGCCTTCAAATTCCCACGTCGGACGCCACGATTTCTCGCCAAAGTAGATCATGCACAGGATGCGGGTAAAGGCATTAATAAACAGCCCGAGGATTGCAGCAGCAACGGTCAGCGAGGTGAAATAGAGCATCACCACGGTGCAGAGGAACGCGAACAGCTTGGTCGCCATCTCAATCTTCGCCAGCGTCACCATGCGTTTTGATTTCACATAGTGCGCCTGATACTGCGACAAATGCCCCAGTACCAGGAAGTTGAGGCTGGTGAGCATAATCAGCCCGGTCAGCTCCGGCAGGTGGTAGAACCACGCCACGGGGAAAGCAATCGCCAGCATAATCAAACCGGTGCACAAGCTGAGTGAGACGTTGACCCAATAGATGGTGCTCTGCTGGCGACGGTTGATGTCCTGACGATGCACGATGTAGCTGCTCATCCCCATATCCTGCAACACCGTCGCCACCGCCAGAATGGCGTTGATGATCGCCAGTAAACCTAACTCATGCGCTTCCAGCTTGCGCGCCAGCACGCTAAGCTGGAGAACCTGCAACAGGGCTGCGAAGCAGGTACTACCAAACAGCCAAACGGCCTGTTTTTTTAATCCGCTCACACCATTTGCTCCAGAATTTTTGCCAGCTCGCCATAGGCGATATGCTGATTGAACTCAGTTTCCACTTTGTGACGCGCAGCGGCGACCACGGGTGCCACATCCACATCACCACGAGATAAACGCAGTAACGTTTCTGCCAGTTCCTCGGCGTCGTTTTCGGAAACCAACCAGCCACTCACGTTGTTCTGAATCAGCTCTGGAATACCACTGTGATAGGTGGAGACCACCGGCAAGCCCACCGCCATCGCCTCCATCAACGCCACCGGAATGCCTTCCATGTCACCATCCGCTGCGGTTTTAGACGGCAGCAAGAAGATATCGGCTTCATTCAGCGCCTGACGGATCTCTTCCTGGGGTTTAAAGCCCGGCATAGTGACAAACGCTTCCAGCCCCGCACGGGCGATGTGTTCGCGCATCATGCCGTCCTGCTCACCGTTACCGATGATGGTGAACTGGAACTGTCCACCATTGTTGCGCAGGATTTCACTGGCTTTCACCGCGACATCCAGCCCTTTCTTCTCAGTCAGACGTGCCACCGAGACGATGCGCAGCGGTTGATGGAAGGCCTCACGCGGCCTGAAGTTAAACTTCTCCGGCTCGATGCCCATACGGGTGACGTGCACTTTCTCGCGCGGGCAGCCCATCTCGATCAGCTTGTTCTCCCACAAATGGCTGATAGGCAGCATCAGCTCACTCTGCTTGAACAGGTTGACGTAATCGAGCTTGTGCTCTTCGAGAATGTGACGGCGGGAGATATCCGCGCCGTGGAACACCGTGGCCTGCTTGCCTTTCAACACGCCAAGTTCACGTAATTTATTCGCCAGCGCACCGGCATAGCCAAAGTGCACCAGAAAAACATCAGCGGTGAAGGTTTGCTTCGCGTTAGCCACAATAGCGGGCAGCAGCAGCTTTTTCGCTTGCGCACCGTAACGCCCGACATTGAGCGATTTGATCAGCGACGGTTTGGCGATTTTCGGCAGCATCAGACCAATACGCTGCGTCAGCTTATCCAGATTCGAGACTTTCTCTTCCGGCAGTAAATAGTGGGTTTTCGCTGCCAGATTGTAATCATCGAACGCGGCATGGCGATTAATCATATCGCCGGGAAACACGGAGATAATCTCCACGTCGTAGCCTGCATCGATGAAATGCGTCACCTGATTGAGGACAAACGTCTCAGAGGCAACCGGAAAACGCATGGTGAAAAAGGTCAGCTTCATCACTTACCCCAGCACGTTGAGAATTTCTGCCGTAATGCGGTTACCCATTTCACGCTCCTGCGCCACCGCGGTGTCCACTTTGCGCTTCACATTGTCGTAGTCCGCCAGCACGGTCTGCACTTTGTCGATCAGTGAACCGTCCATCAGGCTTTGTACGTCGGTCGCCATTTGAGGCAGGCCGAGTTGGTTCATCACACCGAGCGATTTGTGCTCATAGTTGATGGCCACAGCCGGAGTACCGAAGTTCATGGAGATGATGGCGGAGTGCAGGCGGGTACCGATAGTCAGGTGACAATCAGCGAGCAGGATGCCGATTTCAAGGTCGTTGAACTCGTCCATGATGACATGGTAATGCTCAGGATGGTCGACGTGATCGCGCAGGGTTAACGCCACCATACGGTCGTCTTTCGCGTAGCTATCGATACCAGTACAGGTTGAGAACGCCACGACCTGATATCCCTCAGCGATCATCGCGTTAATCACTCGACCAAATGCGGCTTCATACTCTTTCTGCGTCACGCCCAGGCGCTTATCAAACGGTGCCAGTTCACGCACGGTGATGGCGATGGTTTTGCGTGAGCGGATGATATTTTGCCAGTGCAGCAGGTTGTGGCTTGGGTTCTCCACTTCACGCGCTTCCACGAGGAAGGCGGTGTCCACGCCCTTCTTCACGCGACGTGTGGTGACGCCATCCTGTTTCAGGCGGTCGAAACTCACTTCCTCGCGCAGCACCAGGCTGTCAACGCGGTCAAACACGAAGTTCGCCAGCGCATTCACGCGTGGATTTTCAAACGGCCCTACCGAGTGGCCAATCATGTACAGCGGCTTTTTCGCCATCAGCGCACAGAGCGCGTGGTCGAATTGCGTCACGCCGTACAGATCGACGAAGAACGAACCACCAACCTGAATGATCGCGTCATATTGCGCCAGACTTTTGGTGAATGCTTCCAGGTGCGGTGGCACCGAAAATGATTTGTACAAGCCGCCCTTACCTAAGTGCGCCATCATGATGTCAGGCATTAAGCGGTTCGCGACTTTACGTTTTACCGTACCCACCAGCCCTTTGGCTGATTTGCTGTTGTGCAGGAACAGGGAATCTTGCTGGATATCCTGCTGCAGTAAGTATCCGGAGCTTGTTGGATAACGACTGATCACATCGATATCGAGATCCTTACGCGCGGAATGCAGTGAATCAATCAGTCCACGTAAAATCGCGCCATCCCCACGATTTCCACAGGTATGGTTTCCCACCAATAAAATCTTCATAAAAACTCCAGATAAAATTTTTTTAATTTTGCAAGCCGCGCCATTTCCTGAACTGGCAAAGTGAACTCTGTTTTAAAAAACTGCAATGGGAACAATGCCCTAAATAAATTTAACGGTGCGCATCAATGCGCACCCTACGAAAAACGCGTGCGATCGTCGTAGGGTTGTCATCATGAATGCCTCCCTACGAAAACCGCATACGATCCTCGTAGGGGTGCCATTTATGGCGACCGTAAAGCACGTTACTGATAACCATGGCGCGATAAATCGCGCCGTCAAAACTAAGACTTCACTGCAAAATACGGCAGAGCGACCTGCTCGCCGTTAATCACCACCGAAACAAAGCCTTTCGGCTCACGCGTATCCACCTGTTCCGGCTTCAATGCACGAGACGCCAGCAACAGGTCGCCCTGCTCGTTGCCGCCAATCCCCGCTTTGCCGTTATGCAGGCTGAAGCGCTGTGCTGCCTGTTGGCTGCCACTGCTCGGATTGCCTTTGTCCATTTTGGCGTCAACGCGCGCGCAGCGGCCGGTCATAAAGCGGTCTTTGGCTGTGCTCTTAATCAGCACCACCGCGGTTGGCATCCAGCCCGCCAGCTTGACGAACACTCGGGTGTCGGCCTCGCTACGCGGGTCAAAGCGCACTTCCAATACCGGTGAACTTCCTTCTGCTGACCAGGTCGCCTCGGCATTTTTGGTTTTGCGTTGCAGATGAATAACCGCACGCCCACCGGTGGTTTTACCGCCAATCGGATCCATCAGCGGTTGATTGGTGGTGCCGTTATTAAACTGCGACTGACCAAATACCTCGATTTCCCAGCTGTCACCCACCGTCGGCGAGTAGAAGTTACCTAACTCAAACCACGTCTCTTGATTGGTGTTATTACTCAGGCGGAAACGCGAGGTGATGTAGTTGTATTTCAGGCTGCCATCGATGGCGACACCGTAGGACTCGACGCGTGTCGATCCCATCTCCCACATGCTCAACCAGGGTTTGCCCTGCAGCGAGTTGTCTATCCAGCTGCCGGACTGCAAATTGGTTTGACGCATGTTGAGGCGCGAGTTGTGCGCGATCAGCGGGTTTTTACAATCTTCGAGGCTCAGTGCATCGATAATCCACTGACCGTCGGAGATATCGCCGGGATGTTCGGTGTGCTCAATCCAGCCGTTGTGAATAATCGACTGGCCACAACGTGGCAAATTGAGCACTTTGCCGCCGGAGCAGTGCTGCGCATTGAAGTTAGAGAGTTCAATCGCGGTGCTGTGATCCCACACGCCCACTTTCTGCCCGGACCAGGTGGCTTTGATCACATCGCCCGTACAGGTTTCCGCATACCACTGGTCAATTTTGCAATCCAGCGTGTCCATCAGACTCAGACACACGCCGCCCACGCGGTTGAAGCGCAGGCAGGCACCACGGAAGAACTGACCGCCCGGACAGGTGTTGTGGAACAACCCCTGCTTATTCGGGCGCGAGTCGTTATTGCCGTTGAAATTGAGGTTGGAGATTTCAGTCCAGCGCGCATTCACCGAGAACAGAAACTCGGAGCGACCATCTGATACCAGCGTGGTCGCCGGGAAGTAGCCGAAGTTGACCATCGCGCCCGAAATACGGAAGAAGCGCAGCTGCTCATTGCCGAAATCGCAGCCTGAAACAAAGAAGGTGCCGGCCGGGAACTGAACGCAGATCGGTTGATCGGCATCATGTGACCACTGATACATGGCTTTGATCGCCGGTGCCGAGTCGGTTTTACCGTCGGCGATGGCACCGAAATCAAACAGCGTCAGGCGGTTGAAATCTTCCACCACGCGGCGCCAGTAGAAACCGTTGCCAGCGAAGATTACGCCGCCATCATCTTTGCCCTCACCGAAGGCGCCAACAAACTCGCCGCCGCCGACTTCCAGCCCTTCGTGCCAGCTTTTCAGCTTAATTTTGGCACCGGCGAACAATGGACGGGTTTTGCGCAGCTCATCCACTGAAGGAATTTCGCCAATCAGCTGGTAGCCATTTGGCTGGGCCAGACGCTGGCTGAAGTTGCTCTGATTGGGGCGCGATACATCGGTAATCGAAAACAGCGTGTTGCCCTGATTATCCTCCACCACCATCGAGTGGGCAGGATCGGCAATTAATGCAGCATTATCGTGAATAAACTGGGCAAAGTTGCCTTTATTCAGCGCAATTGGCTGACTAATCTGTGACACTTTGCCGTTGGCGTCGCGCAGGAATACCGGGATCTGGTTGCCGGATTGGCTGGCATCGCTGCCCGCTTTACCGATCCACAGTTTGCCCTCAAAGTTCTGCCAGAACTGAGGCGGCATGGTGTAGACATTTTCCGGCGTCAGAATCGGGACATCGCCCTGCGGTACGCTGGACGGATCGACAGCCTTCAACGCAGGTTGACCACTTTTTGCGGCGTAGCTGGAAAATGCACTCACTGAGAGCGCGGCAACAATGGAGGAGGCTGCGGTCTGCAAGACTTCTCTTCTTTTCATGCTTTCAATCCCGTGGTCATATTGGGCCATGAGGCCATAAGTGTGATCCCGGAGGCATTTAGCCGTCATACTTCACGCCACAGGGGCGTTGGCTGCTTGCCTTCGCCCCGGTCACTTACTGGTGTAAGCTCACGGCGACTCAAGCACTTGCCGCCTTCCTGCGGCATGAATTATTTTGGCTAAACCAATGCAAGCCAGCTTTGTTTGATCTGATTACCGTCAAACTTCAGCGCAGTTTCTTTGGTTTTTTCGCTCATCGCGTAGAACAGGCCATCATCGCTGGCGAGTTGGCCCATGCGCGCAAGGAACGTCGATTTGTCATTCATCGGCACCAGGAAACCATCTTCACCGTGATTAATGATCTCCTGCGGCCCGGTTGGGCAGTCGTATGCCACCACCGGCAGCGACCAGGATTTCGCTTCCAGCAGCACCAGCGGCAGACCTTCATAGCGCGAGGTCATCAGCGCCATATCGCTATCGCGGTAGTAATCATTGATGTTGCTGACTTTGCCGACGAAATTAACGCTGTCAGTAATACCCAGCGCAGCAGCCTGGTCATGCAGCTGTTGGCGCAGCTCGCCGTCCCCGGCAATCACCAGCTTCCACTCAGGATGGGTTTTGCTGAAGTCGGCCCAGATATCCAGCAGCAGATCGAAACCTTTCTGGTTATCCAGTCGCCCCACCGCTAAAGCCTGACGGCTGCGTGTCTGGCGCTGAAACGCTTTGTACACCACCGGATTCGGGATTTGCTGGCTGGCGATATTCCAGCGGCTGAACACCTGGTGATCTTTGTCTGTCAGCACAATCACCTGGTCGTAATAGCGCAGCAACATCCATTTCAGCAGCTTGATTGGCTTGCTGAAGGAGTTAATGGCTATGTGTTCGCAGGCATAGGCCTTAAAGCGTTTTTTCTTCATCGCCATCAGGTTCCAGAAGGCGAACATCACGCTCAGGCGGCCCATACTGATCAGGAATACGCTGTCGAAGCCTTCCTGATGGATAGCCGCCACGGCGCTTTTAATCGGGTTGCTGTGGCCTTCAAAGCTGACAATCTGTTTCACACGATCGAACGGGTAAAAGGTTTTGCCATGCCCTTCCAGCGAATAAATGGTGACGGCGTGCTGCTCACCGAGGCACTCCGACATGAAGTTGCAGATGTTCTCAGTACCCGCGTACGAGTAGGCATCTTTGATGACCAAAACTATCTTTTTCATGAACCTTCCCACCTCAAAATTCCCAATTCCAGACCCAAGACATTTGCGTTGTAGCAAGGCGGCAAGTGCGTTCATTCCCGGGAGCTTACTCAGGTAAGTGACCGGGATGGACGTGCGCAGCCAACGCAGCTACAACGCGAAGGACGCCGGGTCTTAGCGATGTTTAAGGGTGAAAAGGACCCCATTCACCATATACCAGCCGTAATAGTAATAGATTTTTAACGGATTGTTTTTATAGATAATTCTTAATAATTCGAGGTGCCATTTCGCCGCTTTATTCTTGTTGCGAGACAGTGAGTCGCCCAGCTCGTAATAGTTGACCAGCGTCTTCTGGATCACCCGAGCTTGTTTGTAGCGGAGGAATAACTCGTAGAGGAACAGGAAGTCTTCATGCCCTTTGCGCTGGAAGAAGATGCCCTGCGGGGGACGGCGGAAACACACGGAAGAGAAGCACACGCGATATTGCTTCTTCACGAAGTTTTCCTGCTGCAGATAGGGTTTGCTATAGAGGATGTCGTGGTCGGCGCTTTTGGTTTTGTAATGATAATGGGTGATAACAAAATCATCGCCAGCGGCGATAGCGGCAGTCTGTTCCGCCAGTTTATCCGCATGCCATTCGTCGTCGCTGTCGAGGAACGCAATGATCTCCTCTTTTGCCGCACGCAAACCGACATTACGGGTTTCCGCTGCGCCGAGGTTCACCTCGTTGTTGAGAATGGTAATGCGCGCATCGGTGCAGTGTTCACGCACAAACGCTAAAGAATCATCAGTGGACTGATCGTTCACCAGGTAGAGATGCCAGTCGCTGTAAGTCTGCTTGACGATCGACTCAACCGCGCGCAATACCGTTTTACGCGCGTTATACATCGGCATCACGATACCGACGGTGCCAACATGATTTGTCATTTGAATACCCGGAGTGTCAGGAACCAAAAAATTGCCCCCGATACGGGAGCAAGTGAAAGTCGTTAAAAATGAATCAGGAAACGGCGCGTCCACCCGAGAAGCGCGATTTCACTTTGTCGAGCAAGCGATTCATAAAGTAAGCGCGGTTGTCCCGGTTGGTCAGGAAGAAATAACGCGCAAAACTGAGGCTCGCCAGCAGTGAATTGCCATCCATCTTGTAGCGCAGCGGCAGCTTGAAAGCTTTGTAGGTATGGATATCACGCGCGGTCAGATGCGGTTTCATGGTATCCAGCCAGAAGAAGGAGTACTTCACTGACTCACCCTTGTGTTTGGAACCAAATTTGGTCACCAGATGGTAGGTGGTCAGCGGCTGGTCAATCATCACAAAGTCATAACCCATGCGATCGGCACGGATGCAGAAGTCATAATCCTGATGGCGAATGTAGCGCGCATCAAAACGGATTTTCTCGGCATCTTCGCGTTTCAACACGATGGTGCTGGTCTGGATAAAGCCATAGCAACCAAAAAGGTACTCCGCCACGGTTTCGTCTTTTCCTGGCGGCTGCATCGGCATCACCTTCAGGAAATGGCCATCCTGGTGAATGTTCACCTGGCTGAAGATCAGGTAATGGGATTTGCCCTGCGCCTCAAGTTTGGTGATGGTGTCATACGCCACCTGCAGTTTGTCTTCACGCCATTCGTCATCGGCATCGAGGAAGCTAATAAAATCTCCTTCTGCCAGTTCGATACCTTTGTTGCGGGCACCAGCACCATTGAGTTTGACTTGAGAGAGTTCAAGCTTGATATCCAAGCCCTGATAACGCTCACTCTGCACCACCTGCGCCAGTTCGGCCGCATCAGCGGATTTGTCATCAACGATGATGACCTCAAAATTGCGGTAAGTTTGCGCTTTGACACAATCTAACGTTGTGACAATTGACTCCGACGCGTTATACGCGGGAATGACAATTGAGAAGCGGATGTCCTGCATTGCCAGCACCTCTTAAACAGCTGTTCCAGATTTAACGGTAACGCGAGCAGCTATCAGAAAGGAATCGGCTTTGTTCTGAAAAATCATACCGTTATTTCTCTTAACCAATATGCTGTTGCGTTCCATCACGGAAGTTCCTATCGAAGTTTGTGCTGTGTGTATTTTTTGACAAAAACCTTCCCCTAAATCATTCGAGTCACAGCAAGGCGGCAAGTCAGCAAAGCACCGGGAGCTTACATCAGTAAGTGACCGGGGTTTGCTGGCGAAGCCAACGCCGCTGTGGCTCAAATTATGACGAGGAAGAAAAAGGGGCGGAAAATCCGCCCCAGTATTTAGCTCTTTGTTTCTTTACCGTATTCGTAGTTGTAGTAGTCATAGCCATAACCGTAGGCATTTGACGCTTTACGAACCACGGCGTTAAGGATGACGCCTTTAATCTCGATGCCGTTCTGCGCGAAGCGCTTGTAGCTGACATCCAGTTCTTTGGTGGTGTTGGTTTCGAAACGCGCCACCATCAACGACGTACCAGCCAGCTTACCGATGATAGAGGCATCGGTGACCGCCAGAATTGGTGGGGTATCAATCAACACCAGGTCATAATTCTTGCTTGCCCAATCCAGCAACTCACTCATGCGGCGATGCATCAGCAGCTCAGACGGGTTCGGTGGCACCTGGCCACGTGGCAGGAAGTCAAATCCGTAAACGCCCTTCTGAATCATGCTCGGTGAGAACTCGCTCTTGCCGGACAGCACATTGGAGAGACCCAATTTGTTATCCGAACCCAGCAGTTCATGGGTATAGCCGCGACGCATATCACCATCGATGAACAGCACGCGTTGACCGGCTTTCGACACCAGCGTGGCAAGGTTGGCACAGATAAAGGTTTTACCAATACCCGGACTTGCACCGGTGATCATCAGAATGTTGTTTTTCGCTTCCATCATCGCGAAGTGCAGGCTGGTGCGCAGGCTACGAATCGCTTCGATGGAGAGGTCAGTCGGATTACCCAGCGCCAACAGCGTGTTGTGCGGGTCACTCTTCTCTTTATGACCGCGACGCGCCAACGCTTCCGTGTCTTTCTTACGTTGCCATTCAGACAGCGGCACGCTGGCATAGACGTTCATGCCCAGCTCTTCCAGCTGCTCTGGGTTTTCAATGCCGTGATGGAACAGCGCTTTCAGCAACACCAGGCCAACGGACAGCATCAGACCCAGAATAAAGCTGGCGATGATGATCAGTGGTTTTTTCGGTGCTACCGGGCTGCCAGCGGTTTCGGCACGGTCGATGATACGCACATCACCCACGGTACTGGCTTTGCTGATACCCAACTCTTGCTGACGGTTCAGCAACTGCATGTAGATTTCCTGGCCTGACTGCACATCACGGGTCAGACGCAGAATCTCTTGCTGGGTTTGCGGCATACCGGCAATTTTCTTGTTCAGTTTTGCCTGCTCATCTTCCAGCGTTTTACGTTTTTCCAGCAGCGCACGGTAAGTCGGGTGATCTTTGGTATAGAGCTGTGACACCTCAGCTTCTTTGAACGTCAGTTCGTTCAACTGGCTCTGTACGCTCACGGAGGAATCCAGCGCTGACTTCGCCTCCAGCGACATATCAACCGATTCGTTCTGGCGGCGATAAGCGTTCAACTTGTTCTCAGCGTCGTCAAGGTTGGCACGTACTTGCGGCAACTGGTTACGTAAGAAGTCGAGGCTCTTTTCAGCCTGTTCAGATTTGCGCTCAACGTTCTGCAGCAGGTAGTTGTTCACAATCTGATTCAGCACGCGGCTGGCTTGATCGGGATCTTCATCCACGAACTCAAGACCCAGTACACCGGTGGTTTTGCCTTTATCCGCGACGGTCAGCGCGCCCAGCACGTTTTTAATCGCCTGCAGGTCGCTGAGTTTCGTGACGTTGAAGCTGGTGCCTTCATCCGCCTGAATACCGCTGACCAGCATGGTCACATCGCCGTGCTGCTCCAGCTGACCGACACGTCCTTTGAACAGCTCATCGCCATCATTGGTCACAGTGTAGGTCTGTGGACCGGTGACTTCGAGTTGCACGGTGCGCTTGTCGATAGACTTAGGAATTTCCAGACGCGAGATAGCGATTTGCGCCGGTTTGTTGCCCATCAGGCGCGACAGACCTTTACCAATCACCGGGAAGTAGTTCTGCTGCACCACAGTATCTAAACCGAGGTCGTCAACCGTCTTACCCAACACCATACGCGATTCAACGATCTGAATTTCAGTATCGGATGCCGGCGTGGTCGGCAATACGTCTTGCAGTTCGTTCAGAACAGAAGCGGTGTTCTTCTGCTCAACCTGCACCATGGCATCGGCACTGTAGATCGGGGTGGCGAACAGTGTGTAGAGCGTTCCCGCCAGCATAAAGAAGGCAGTAACCGCAACAATGATCCAGCGATGATCAATCAGCTGTCCCACAAGATGCGCCAGATCCCATCCATTCGAATCTTCTTTTGGCGCGGTCATAACCTTGTTTTTGATATTCATGGATATTCCCAACTATCGGCTTAGTACGTTGACCCATTTCTGGGTAGCGTTTTCCAGTAACCCGTAGACCTCTTCAAAGGCCTCGCGACTTTTTTTGTACGGATCCGCAATTTCCTGTTGGTTGAGCCAATGCCCAAGCAGCATGGTTTTTCCGCGTGCAGCTGGATCGATGCGATTCACCTGTTCAACGTGGCGCTTCTCCATCACCAGAATCAGGTCATAGTCACGGCACATACTGGCCGTTAACTGCTGAGCCTGATGACCATCCAGCGACACGCCGTGTTGAGCGGCGACATCGCTGGCAGTCTGGTCCGCCGGATAGCCCTTCAGAGCGCCAAGCCCTGCAGAAGCCACCCGGGTTTTAGGCAGCGCGCGTTGAAACAGACGCTCCCCGGTGGGGGAGCGGCAAATATTGCCCACGCAAACGACTAACACGGACTTAATCATGCTGAAACCTTAGTTACCCCAGGTACGGAAACGCAGTGCGGCGGAGCTTGCATCATCGATACCGACGATGGTTGGCAACAGCCCAGAAATCACACGGTTCCAACGGGTAATTGGTGTGGCGGTGACGTAGACGATGTCGTACGGCTCCAGTTGGAATTCGGTGCCCATCACCATGGATGCCGCATCTTTCGTGTTCAGCTGATAGATGTTGGCAATCTTGGTGCGGTTAGCACCGCGAATCGGACGGATAACGAATACGCCAGTGGCGTCAGAGGTGGTTTGATCCATACCCTGCGCATTACCCAGCGCTTCGGCCAGCGTCATGCCGCTGCGATCCATTTTCAGCGTGGCCTGCTGTTTCACTTCGCCCATCACGAAGACTTTCAGATCATCGTTACGTGGCACGTAGAGAATATCGCCCGGATAGAGCAGATGGTTCTGACTCAGGTCGCCGTTTTGCATCAGCGCCTGTAGTGAAATGCGTTGTTCTTTACCTTGATGCGTCAGCACCACATTACGCCAGTCAGCGTCGGCGGCTAAACCACCGGCGGCGTTGACGGCATCCAGTACCGTCAGCGGTACGTTGGTGATCGCCTGCTGACCCGATGTGGTCACCGAACCGGTCACGTAGGTTTTCTGTGAACGGAATGCCGCCACATTAACGTCAACCTGCGGGCTCTCAATGAACTGCGCAAGACGACGCGCAATCTCAGCACGGATTTCGGTAACGGTGCGGCCAGCGACGCGCACTTTACCAATGTACGGGTAGAAAATAGTGCCATCGGCCTGGACCCAGTTACCGGTGTCACTGGCGCTACGATACTGACCGGCAGGGGTGGTCAACTCGGGGTGATCCCACACCGTGACGTTCAGCACGTCACCGATACCTACGCGGTATTCGTAGCTCTGAATTTCGGTCTGCAACGCTGGGTTGGCTTGCGCGACCAGCGGCTTAGCACGCATCTGTTCAACCAGACGCGGCGTCATTGGGAAGACATTTACGTATTTGTCGATGTCAAAGTTGCTATCCTGTTGCTCAATGACATCTTTTCCGCTAGTGGAAAGGTGCGAACCTGGTTCAATGGTGCACCCGGCGAGAAAAGTTGCGGATACCAGTAAAGGTATCAATTTAATTTTCATTATCATCTGATTCTTCGCTATCAGTTAATGATTGATAGAGGCGAAAACGCCGCTGTGTAGCGTCTTATAAAAAATAAAACCTGACGGGTTAAACACTGAAACTGTGGGTCATTATCATTTGCTCCCTTGGTTTTATGTTGTCACCGTGCCTTAGGACGACATCAATTAAAGTGGGTGAATCTCCAGACAACTGAAACACCTCACTCTATTCAGGCTGGATAATGGCAGTTATCAGTAAAGGCACTCCCAACACCGGCATTTCAGACGGGGATAATGATTTCGTCCCCTGCCCTATGTTCTATCAATAAGCGCCGTCGCGTTTTAATACGACACCCACGGTCTTAAACAGAATCGCAATGTCATTCCACAGCGACCAGTTTTTGACATACCACGAATCGAAATAGACGCGCGTTTCATAGTCAACGTCGTTACGACCACTGACCTGCCACAATCCCGTCATGCCTGGTTTCGCCATCAGGTAATAATCAACATCACCGGCATAACGACAGAGTTCGTCTTCAATCACGGGACGTGGGCCCACCAGGCTCATGTCGCCACGCACCACGTTCCACAGCTGCGGCAGCTCATCCAGACTGGTTTTACGGATGAAGTGGCCAACTTTGGTAATACGCGGGTCGTTTTTCAGTTTGAAATCTTTATCCCACTCCGCACGTGCGACCGGGTCGGTACGCAGTACTTCTTCCAACACCTCTTTCGAGTTGATGACCATCGAGCGGAATTTAAGGCATTTGAACTTGCGACCGTTCAGACCAACACGTTCATGACCGTAAATCGGTGGGCCGCCATCGCGTCCGACCATAAAACCGAGAACCAGCAGTGCCGGCGACAGCGCAATGATGATGCCGAGTGCACCAACAATGTCGAAAGCCCGTTTCAGGAAGCGCGACGTGCGTTTCGCCAGATTGTTGTTCACGCGCAGAATCATCACTTCATGGCTAAAGATGTAAGCCATATCGGTACCGTACAGCGGTACGCCGCGTAATGTTGGAATCACAGAGACGGAGCGGCAGTTATGCATAGCCAGCATTTTCAGCCAGTTGTCACGGTGCTGACTCTGTTCAAACTCCACTGCCACAATGAACTGCGTCTCACTGTGGGTCAGCTGCCATAGCTCTTGCTCGTTATGCAGTACCGGCACACCGGAGATGCTGGCCTGCGGGCAGCTGCCGTCAACGTCGAAAAAGGCAATCACATCAAAACCCATCACCTCTTCACTTTGCAGTGCCTGCCAGGCTTCCTGGGCATTACGGCTGCTGCCGATGATGATGGTTTGTTTTTTCCACATGCCGAAGTGGTTAAGCACGCGTTTTGAAATAGCACGGGCAATCGGAATCAAAATCAACGCCAGAATCCAGGTAATGACCCAAACAAAGCGTGACATCTGCCATTGCGATAACGCCGAAATTGACAAATCGATGACAGAGAAAATAAGAATGGTACGAAAGATCTCTTTCAACTCGAACCAGAACGGCTTGCGATAGGTATAATGACGCAGGCGGACCCAGAACCAGCCGGTACAAATAACCGAAAGACAGACGTGGGTGGCAATTTTTAAATTCAGGTATTTTTCAGAAATATCTGCCAGTGGAGAGTTAGTGAACGAATTAATCAACGCCAGTGCAATAAACAATGCCGCGTTGAAACAAATTAAATCCGAGCACGCCAGTAAAATTTTTGTGAGGAGACTTTTATATGTAATTTCTTTATCGCGCATATTTAACTCTTTTATTTTATTTCCTTAATCCCTAACGCCTCTGCCCTGTGTAATAAATGAGCGATATATCTACTGCAATCAGTGAGGCAATCTGCGGCGAACTCTCCGGTATTACGCCAATTCTCTATTTAGTAAAGCCAAAGAATTGTAATAAATACCAACAGATTAGTCTGACTTCCCTTGCCACAACCCTAGACATATTCTGAACAAAGAAAAGCACTTCGGGAACGCTACCGCCCTTGGCTGTCGCTGCCAATACCGCTACCAAGACATCTATTTTCATCGCACGCAGTCAGATTATTCTTAGCCGGAAACAGGCTTATCCTGTGCACGATCACAATTCACAACATTAAGAAGCTAAACAGCGCGCTATTAACAACATCGGCGCAGACATTTACTAACACGTTGCTATACTAGTTATTACTGGCTTGTTTACAAGTAGGCCCCGTGTTCCCTGCACTATTTTAGGAAAAAGACTACCAGCCATAAGTATTGATGCCATCCCTTTCAGCCCTTTCCTGCATAAAATTCAGATTAATTCGATACTCAGCTTCAGAGCGCTTCGCATTAAAAACGTACGCCTGGATGCGTGAGTCGCAATTAATAGTGACAATCACCTTGCTGAGATGTTTATCCATACTTTCATCTTATCGGTGAATTGTGACGACTAAGATTATGCCTAATCCTCAAGTCAACCCGATGGTGCGGGCGTTAATGCCTGTTTGTACCTTGTGGGTCGATTTACTATCATCAGACAAAACGCATTTTCAGACATTCAGGTGATGAAAGCATGATGGAGTGGATCCTTGATCCTTCGCTCTGGGCAGGATTAGTGACGCTAATCGTTCTTGAGCTGGTGTTGGGTATTGATAACCTGGTTTTCATTGCTATTTTGGTGGAAAAATTACCGCCGACACTGCGCGACCGCGCCCGAGTGGTCGGCCTGCTGCTGGCGTTAATGCTGCGGCTGGTGCTGCTGGCCTCCCTTTCGTGGCTGGTGACACTCACCCAACCGCTGTTTTCCCTGTGGCAACATAATTTCAGCGCACGCGATCTCCTGCTGCTCTCCGGTGGTCTGTTTCTTCTTTATAAAGCCACCACCGAACTCAACAGTCGCCTGGAAGGCGGTGATGAGGAGAATGGTCAAAGTAAGAACGGTGCTAAATTCTGGCCAGTGATAGCGCAAATTGTGGTGCTGGATGCCATCTTCTCGCTGGATGCGGTGATTACCGCCGTGGGCATGGTAAATGAGCTGCCAGTGATGATGGCGGCGGTGACGGTGGCGATCTTGCTGATGCTGCTGGCCAGCAAGCCGCTGACGCGCTTTGTCAACAACCACCCTACCATTGTGATCCTCTGCCTTAGCTTCCTGTTGATGATTGGCTTCAGCCTGGTGGCCGAAGGATTAGGCTTTATTATTCCTAAGGGCTATCTGTATGCGGCCATTGGCTTCTCGATTCTGATTGAGATGTTTAATCAGCTGGCGCTGTTTAATCGTCGCCGCTTTCTCACCGCCGGGCGCCCGCTGCGTCAGCGCACTTCTGAAGCGGTGCTGCGTATTCTGCGTGGCGAAGCGCAACGGGCTGAACTGGATGCCGACACCGCCTCATTACTGAGCGATCACCAAGAAGGCGAGCTATTTAATCGCCAGGAACGCCGCATGATTGCGCGCGTATTGGGATTAGGCCAACGCCATATCAGCAGCATCATGACATCGCGCCACGATATTGAGCATATCGACCTGAGTGAAGATCCTGCGGCCATCATGGCGAAGCTGGACAGCAATCAGCATACGCGCATTCTGGTGACGGAACGGGGGCAGGATCCACTCGGCGTGGTGCACGTCATTGATCTGCTGCATCAGTCTTTACACAGCAACCAGCTGGATTTGCGCGCGCTGATACGCCAGCCGCTGATTTTCCCCGAACGATTGACATTATTGCAGGCGCTGGAGCAGTTCCGCCACGCCAGAACCCACTTCGCCTTTGTAGTGGATGAGTTCGGTTCCGTGGAAGGGGTGGTGACGCTGAGCGATCTGATGGAGACCATTGCGGGCAATCTGCCCAATGAAGGCGAAGAGATTGATGCACGCTATGACATTCAACCGCTCCCGCACGGAGGTTGGGTGGCTAACGGTCATATCCCGCTGGAGGATTTAGCCGCCTATGTGCGTCTGCCGCTGGATGAAAAAGGCAATTACCATACGCTGGCGGGTTTCCTGATGGACAGTTTGCAGCATGTGCCTGAAGAGGGTGAAGAGTTGCAGGTGGGAGATTATTTGTTAAGAACGTTGCAGGTCGAAAATCATCGGGTGCAGAAGGTGGAGATTGTGCCAGGTTCAGATACCGCGCAATAAATTGCGCCGCTACGGTACGAGCATCTTTTGTGTAGCGGCGCGATTTATCGCGCGGTAGTGCACAATTTCGTAGGGTGCGCATTTATGCGCACCAGGTATTACGGCTGTTTCGCTGGCTGCTGGCGGTCAAGCCACTCGTTCAAACGCGACTTCGCTTCGCTCTGCAACTGCTGACGCACCACATCGTCCACTGGCAATGAATACTGCAAATTATTCCAGCCGCCGTACATACGCAGCGGAATGGTTTGCGAGTTCAACAGACCGGCCAGCTTGTCGTCACCTTTCCAGCCGCGCAGCATCATATTAATGGTCACGTCGAGTTGTTGGTTCACGACATCAATACTGCCCTTGGTCTGCACCGCCAGTCGGCTACTGCCACCCTGCAGGTCCGGCATGACAATTTTCCCCTGCTGCAAGCTAATACGTCCGCTCAGTTGCTGAATGCCCTGATCGTCCGGTTCATCATTACTCACGCGATTGCTGACGCGCGACACTGCGCGGCGCACCATCTGCTGCAAATTCAACTGCGAGAGTTGCAGGTTGGTGGCTTCCATTTCCGCACTGCCCTGCCAGTTACGTTTGGCTTCCTCCACGCTTAAGCCCGCGCCACTGAGATTGCCCTTCATTGAGACCGTGCCTTGCAGGCTCTCAGGTAACTCTAAGGCTTTCATCAGCGGTGCTATGCTGATGTTCTCAATTTCTGGCTGTAACGCGACCTGCGTCACCGGTTGGCGAATATCCACTGAGCCAGGCAAAGAAAAATGACCGTCGCCGATTTTGCCCTGCAGCTTACTCAGCGTCATCAGACCTTCCTGATTGCTGGCATCAATTTGCAGGTTCGTCAGCGTCAGCCCACGCCATACGCCGCTGTCCGCATTGAGACTCAGAGTCAGATCCATCAAATTCAGCGGGGAATCCGCATTTTCCCGGTTGCGCGGCTCGGCAATAACCGGCGTGCGGATCACGCTGGCGTGCTGCGCCGTGCTGTTATCGCTGGCTGGCGCGCTGGCCATCAGGTTGTCGAGATTTAATGTGGTGGCATGCAGCGCCAGGTTAAGCTGTTGTGGCAGGGTTAAGCGCCCTTCTGCCGAACCATCCAGCGTGCTGTCGTTGGCCGTCAGTTGCATCTTCTGCATTGAAAACTGCTGCTTATCACCGTTCCATTCTCCCTGCCCGCTCAGCGTACCTTTGATGCCCTGCGGTGGCAGATTGGCGCCATCCAGCGTGTAATCCAGCTCATCTAGCTGGCCCACTAACCGATGTGGATACTGCGCCACATTCATCTGGCCTTTGAGATTGACGCTGACGTTACGCTGATTACGCGAAATACGCGTGGCGAGTTCAATGCTGGCGTTTTTGCTGGCATCTTGGTCGAGGTTAAGATTGAGATTGCGGAAGTTGTACTCTTCACCGCCCGGTTGCTGCCAGATGAGCAGACTGTCGGCGACGCGAAGTTTTGCGATATCAAATGACCAACCATTTGTGCCCGTACTCACCGGTTCCGCGTCACGCGGCCCCACCGGAGAGCCACTGATTTTTTGCGGAGCACTATCCGGCGTGGCACGAATCACGGCATTCTTCAGCATCACCTGGCTGACGCTCAACTGATGTGACAACAGCGGCCAGAGGTTCACATCCAGCCGCATGTTTTCTGCGGTGACCATCGGCTGGCTGGCGCCCGGTGCGGTCAGGCTCATGCGTCCGGCGAGGATACTGAGTTGCGGCCAGACGTGCCAGCGCAGATCGCCGCTTACTTCAAGCTGATAACCGCTGCGCTGCTGTACCTGTTGCACCATATAGGTACGAAAGTCGTTGGGATTGACCAGCAACACCAGTGCCGTCATGCCCGCGACCACCACCACTAACAGGATGGCCAGCGTCGTTATCAGTCTCTTCATAATCCCTCAGTTACCGTGTTACTTCGAACTGCAGCAGCCTTGGCTGCGCACTATCAGTCTTTGTCGATACGGCTCGCGTCTGCGCCCTGCTGACCACGATATTTTGCATCTTCGCGGCGGTTATACGGACGTGCAGCCGGGCCAGACAGCGGCTCAAAGCTCAAAGCACCAATCAACATGCCTGGACGTAATGCCAGGGGGAGCTTACCGGAGTTGTAGAACTCGAGGACGATGCGCCCCTGCCAGCCGGGATCGATACGGTGCGCGGTGACATGCACCATCAGGCCCAGACGAGCCAGTGAAGAGCGTCCATCCAGCCAGCCCACTAAGTCATCTGGAATCGTCACCGACTCCAGCGTGACCGCCAGCGCCAACTCACCGGGGTGCAAGAAGAAGGCTTCGCCTTCCGGCAGCACGATTTCGTCGCTCATCACACGATCCAAAGCCGCACTGACTTCGTGTTTTGGACCACTCAAATCGATAAAGGGTGCCGTATGACCACTAAAGGTACGGAACTGGTTGCCAAGGCGCACATCCACGGTGGCACCATTAA
>NZ_BBOC01000092.1:0-20952 GCF_001485335.1 Type-D symbiont of Plautia stali
CAATGTTGCTACCCGCGCCAATTACCACCGTGCCGCCATTGCCCGCCTGCGCGCCCACGGCATGATCGCCGTAAAGATTGATGGTGCCGTTTTGGTAGAAGAAACCGAGATCGCCAAACGCCACGCCACCCACTGAAGGCTGCGCAGCACTGGCATTACCTGCGGTGACGTTGATGGTGCCATCGTTGGTGGCACGTGCGGCAACCGAATAACTATACCCTTCCGCGTATATCCCGGTGCTGCCGTTGCTGATCGAGACCGTACCGTTGTTGGTGGCCGTGGCACCCAACGACATTATGCCGGTGGCATTGTTGCCACTCAGGGTAATCGCGCCGTTGTTGATCAACTGCCCCTGACTGCTGGCGATAAAACCAATCTGCTGATCCTGAGTGCCGTTGAGGTTGGCATTGTTAGTTAATAGCGTGTTGGTGTACGGCAGAGAGGTGGAGTTGGTGATATTGCCGGTGAGATCGGTACGATTTCCCTGCACTTGCGCCGCAATACTGTGTACACCGTTCATATTGAGGGTGGTGGCGGCATCAATCGTTCCCTGCGCGGCGCCTTCAATGCGCAAACCGATGCCGTTATCGCCGAGATTAAAGATCGCATTGCCGGTGGTGACCTGGGTGTTGTCACCGCTGCCAATGACCGCAGTTGAGAAGTCACCGTTGGAGCTTAGCATCATGCCGCTGCCATCAAAGCTTGCCCCATCCTGCACGCGGAAAACGGTGGAGTTCGCCCCCGTCACGCCATAGCTGCCGCTAGCAGGCAACGCGATATGGGCGTCAGGACCGATAGTGAGAAAAGTGATTTGATCGGGGCTGCTGTTGCCGGTTGGGATGGCACTTTGTGCGACGTGCACGCTGGCATTGCCTTCTGCACGAATACCGATGGCACCCGCGCCATTTAGGGCGATAGGGCCGCTGATATCGGCAGAAGCCGTGCCACTGCCGCTTCCTTTAACCCACACCGCGTTGTTACGCGTGCCTCCGGCGGCATTTGCGTTACCCGAGATATTCACGGGTCCGGTTGACCAGGCATAAGCCTGATTGCCGTCGTTGGCGGTGACCATCAGGCCCGTGCCATTATCACCGTTGAGGTTGATCACTCCTGCGTTATCGACTTGCCCGCCTCGGCCTGCATCAATGACTTCCAGCCCTGTACCGCGACCGTTAACATCAATTACACCATTGTTGCGGGTCACCGCATCATCTGCACCATTCACGCTGATCGCAGCACCACTTTGCACTTTAGATCCAACGACGATGTGCCCGTTATTAATGACGCTGGAGTTGCCATATTGCAGGATGCCGATCGCACTGCTCAATGGCGTGTCGGTGGTGGCATCGCCAGGCTGATTTTGCGGCGTGCGCCCGAGATAAATCGTGCCATTGTTGGTGAAGGTACTGGTCTCGCCGCTGAGTGCCACGGCCGTACCGCTGTCGTTGCCTCCGACCAGGTTAATCGTACCGTTGTTCACCCCGCTGCTGCTTACCAGGCTGACGGCGGAGCCAGCACTGTTAATGATGCCGTTGTTGATAAAGTGACTGTTGCTGGCATTGACCGCCAGGCCATTGGGACCCAGCGTGCTGCTGTCGATCCCGCTGCCATCCGCGTTATTGAAGAACCCGCTATTGATGACGCCATTGTTAATGCCGCTGCTGCCGTTGGTCAGCACCAGCGCATCGTCATCGGTAAGCCCACTGCCGCTACTGGCTAACTTGCCATTGATGGTCGCGGTGGCACCGTTATCCGCACGCATCGCGCCGCCATTGGCATTCGCCACCTCCAGGGTTTTGCCGGTGGCAACAGAGGCATGTGCATTAGCCCCGTCGGCGCTGAGTACGATACGTTCGCCAATTGGCAGGAAGGCTTCATCTTCATCAGGGGTATTCACGCCCCATACCACCAACCGACTACTCAAGGTGACGGCTTTATTAAATTCGGTATTGTAGTCGGCGCTGCTGATCTGCCCGTTTTGCAGTTGCTCAATTAGCCAGTCATTGTAACTTTGCAGATCCGGTAAAGAAGTGACATTGAAGTTGGTGGTGTCGCCGTAGAGGGTGGTTACGCTGAATGCGCCGTTATAGCTCACAAGATTATTAACGTTCAGGCCCCAGCGTGACACCGCCGGAATCTGTGTGGCGGTAAACGTGATGCGATTATCGCCATCCCAATTCATATTGCCTTTGTTGCTGGCGGTGAATAAGCGGCTCTGTTTCGCTGCCATCTCCCAACCATTTGTGACGGTGCTGGCACCATCCGTACCCAATTGCACATTGATGGTGCCGTTACTCACCGATGCAACGCGAGTATCAATGTACTGCTGATTTTTTACCTCTTCGAAATCGGTTACCACCGTACTGCTGTCTACAGGTGCCAGGCTGCTCAATGCGGCGCTGTTGTAGGTTTGATAGTCGCTGTAAGAGCGATGGTCTTCGTTGGGCACCGATATCGTGTAATCCTGCGCCCCCAGACTCAGGCGAGGTTGACCAAGTACGTTATTGTCCGAGACCAGCCTGCCCTGATCCTGTATTTCACCAATCGTAACCTGTACTTCACCACTTTTGCCCGGCGCAAACTGCGGTAATCCCGTGAGTGATTGCGTGCTGCCATTGCAGACACAAAAGACCCCCACTTTATTGTCATTCTTCGCCGGGTCAAAAGGCTGAATGACTGCGGCAGTGGTCTGTACCACAGGAATGATGATGCCTTGCGCAGCCAGTAAACTTAACGCGAGCGGTTTTAGTTTGAACAACATCCTTTCCTCCAGAGAGAAAATAATATTTTGCGCACGGCAACGCAGCGCCATGCATGACGTTTGAATAAAAGAATGAGGTGAAGCCGGAATAGATAACCTGCTGTGTAGGGTTATCTCATCACTTTGTAAAGAAAACGTCTAGCTGGAGTTAAGGTGATGGATGAAAGTTAAGCCAAATTAGGAATTAGCCGTTTACTTTCAACAGTTAACAACGTTCGAATTTTCAGTATATTTCCATTATGAATCAACGCGATGCAAATTTATTGACAACCACTCATTATTATATCAACCAAGGAATAAATATTGATAACATTTATATGACTCATGAATTAAGAGAGAGGGGAAAAAATTAAAACAGATCCAAGTAATATTTTATTTAAACAATAAAGTAGAATAAATGCAGCGATAAACGAGCTAAATATAATTCATCACAAAGCGGGTTTATTTGAGGCACTCATTAGGTGAGAAGTGAGCTCGAAGATGTGATAAATCAGCCGACTAAAACTGTGATCATCCGCGCAACAAATGACCAAACCTTCTTGTATGGTAGTCTAACATTATAAAACCAAGCAGGATTGTTGTTATGGCATCTTCCACCCTTACCCACACTCAGGCTACCGAAAAAAATCACACCTCATTGAGTTGGGTGCAAATCGGCGCGCCAGTGGGTTTCTTACTGCCGCTGGCCCTGTTCGCCATTCTCAATGCGACGCTGTCTGCTGAACAGATGATGGACTGGGGCTGGCGCGTGCCGTTCCTGTTAAGTGCATTGTTAGTGATTGTCGGCCTGTTTATTCGACTTCGTATTGATGAATCGCCGGTGTTTGCCGCCATCCGCGAAACCAAAGCAGCGGAGTCACGTCCCTTAAAAGAGGTGCTGCGCGGTAATCCCAAATTAGTGGTGAATGGCGTGGCGGCTAAGCTGATCGAAGCCTGTGCCTTTGCGCTGTTTACCGTAATTATTTTGGCGTGGGGCAAATCGAATAATCTCGATTCCGGCATTCTGATGAACAGCATGATTGTGGCGGTGATTCTCGAAGTCTTCGCCATCCCGTTGATGGGGGCGCTATCGGATAAAATCGGCCGTAAACCGGTGTATATGATGGGTGCGCTGCTGATTGTTATCTCGATTGTGCGTTCTTCTATGCCCTGTCGCAAAACAGCTACTGGCTCACACAAATCGCGATGATTGTTGCCCTGACACTGGGACACAGCATGTGTTATGCCCCTCAAGCTTCCTGGTTCCCTGAACTGTTCCCGACCCACATCCGCTGTAGCGGCATTGCGGTGATTTGGCAGATCGGTTCCCTGATCGGCAGCGGCGTGCTCGGCTTAGTGGCGGTTAAAATTCTGCAAATGACAGACGGCCATTGGTATGGGCTGGCCCTGTATGTGGCGGTGCTGGGCGTGATTTCGGTCATTGGCCTGCTGCGTCTGCCGGAAACCGCGCCTGGACGCCGCAACGGAGAATATCATCCCTGGCAGCAGCATTAATCTGTGAATAAGAGCGGCCCCGTGCCGCTCTGCCTGGTTATGCATTAATCAGAATAGCTTTGCCAGTTTCAGCATTTGCTAAAATCACCCGGTGAAATAGCATTCGTTTTCATCATGTTACCTCGCCCCACCGGATTGGTTACCCATGCGCAAACAGTTTGAGCGTTGTCTTTCCCTGAATGACTTCGAAAAATACGCCGTTAAGCGGCTGCCGCACCCGCTTTATGCCTACGTGTCGGGTGGGGTCGAGGACAACCTGGCGCTCCAGCATACGCTGCGATCCTACGCGCGCTACAGCCTGATCCCAGAAAATATGGTGGATGTTTCACACCGCAACACCGAGGTCGAGTTGTTCGGTCATCACTACGCTGCACCAGTGGGCATCGCACCGATGGGTATCTCTGCGATTACCGGGTTTCAGGGTGATATCGCGCTAGCGCGTGCAGCAGCAGAGAAAAACGTGCCCTTTATCATGAGCGGATCGTCGCTGATCCGCCTGGAAGACGTGGCGACCGCGAATCCCAACATGTGGTTTCAGGCTTACCTGCCGAAAACGCTGGCAGAAATTGATGCCTTGATAGATCGGGTACAACGTGCCGCGATCCCCGTTTTGGTGGTCACGGTGGATACCCCCGTCAAAGCCAACCGCGAAAACAATGTGCGCGCCGGTTTTGCTACGCCGTTTCGCCCCAGTCTGGCATTAGCCTGGCAAGGATTGACACATCCTCGCTGGCTCACCGGCACCTTGATAAAAACCTTACTGACCAGCGGCATGCCTTACTTCGAAAATAACAATGCGGTACGTGGCGCACCGCTGTTTTCGAAAAATGCCGTACGCGATTTTAGTGGCCGCAGTCATCTCACCTGGCAGCACATTGAACATATTCGTCAACGCTGGCCCGGCACGATGGTGATTAAAGGCATCCTCAGCCGTAACGATGCGGTGCGCTGCAAAACTATCGGTATAGACGGCATTGTGGTGTCGAACCACGGTGGTCGCCAACTGGACACCGTGATCCCGCCGATTTATGTTTTGCCGGAGATTGTCGAGGCAGCCGGAAACATGACGGTGATGTTCGATAGCGGGATTCGTCGTGGCACCGACGTTATCAAAGCGCTGGCGCTGGGGGCAAAATCTTGCTTTGTAGGACGCCCTTTCAACTATGCCTGTGCGGTGGGTGGGTCAGCGGGTGTCTCATGGGCACTGGATTTGATTATCAATGAGGTCAGCCGCGATTTAGGAATGCTGGGCGCGCCCTCGCTGGCTGACCTTAATCTGCGGCACTTACGCCAGACGAAGTGACGTTGTCACGTCACCAACCGGTGATACGTGTCCAAACGGCTGGCTTTGTACTGTCTGCCTGTAACACCTGATACTGCAGGTGCATAGCGGCGGTGGCGCAAGCGTGATTCGGCAGAATGCGTACCCGCGATCCAATCGGGAAATCGTCAGGCGTCAGGTTGTTGTCCGTGGGTAAGACAATGATGCCATGCTCCTGATTGGTGATACTGAGACACACATCCAGCGGCGCGCCCGCCATATCACACACCAATCCGTAACCGTAATCCACCGGGCCCGTTGCGGTGCCACGATCGCGAGACATCGCCATCCAGCCCGCATCGATAAACACCCAGTTTTTCTCAACGTTATGCCCAATGACGGTACTGACCACGGATAGCGCGATATCGTCTTTCTGACAAACGCCGACGTTGTGCATCACCAGGTCAAAGGCAGTAAACACACCTGCTCGCACCTCGCTGATCCCTGCCAAATCCTCGGCATAATGCGCCGTAGGCGTTGCTCCGACACTGAGGATCGGGCACGCAATGCCCGCTGCACGCACCCTGCTACCCGCCAGACGGATGGCGTCACACTCCGCATGCGCGGCAGCGCGGATCTGTTCCGGGTTCCGGCAACTGTAGGATTCCCCGGCATGTGCCAGCAATCCCGCTACCGTTGCGCCCTTGCCTTCTAACTGCTGTGCCAATGCCACCAGCCTGTCGCTTTCCGGTGGAAGACCGCCACGGTGACCATCGCAGTCGATCTCAATAAACACCGAGAAAGTGACATGATGCGCGGCGGCATAATCCACTACCGCCTGTGCCTGCTGCGGCGTATCGAGCAAAATGTGTAGATTCACCCCTTGCTGGATCAGGCGGGCAACACGAGCCAGCTTGTGAGGTGCAATGCCCACAGCATACAGCAAATTATGATAACCCGCCGCGGCAAAGCCTTCGGCTTCGGCCAGCGTTGACACCGTGGCCGGATGTGCCGCATCCGCCAGTAACCTTGATGCAGCCTCTACCGAACGTAACGTCTTAAGATGCGGACGCACCACGCTGCCAAGCCGGGCAATGCGGCTATAAAGCCGATCCACATTGCGCTGAAAGCGGGTCTCGTCGATGAGTAAATATGGGGTTTCAATCTGTTCTAACCACTCAGGAAGTCCTGTCACGCCTTGCTCCTTGTCAGAAATTCGCCATAGCGGTCGAGATCAACGTTACCGCCACTGATAATGATGCCGAGGCGCTTGTCCACAAAACGTTGTGGATTCGCGCGCACCGCCGCCAGCCCCCAGCAGCCCATTGGTTCAACCACCTGCCTCGTAAGATAAGAGCGCTTATGGCAGCACCAGCAAGTTTTGCATTGGATTGACAAAATATATAAAATTAGACAATTCTTCCAGTCTATTTGTAATCTGATTTATGAACGTTCGAAATAATGCCTTGCTGCTTGAACAACTCAACACCATCGCCGAGGGGTTGAGCGCGACTTTCGCCCCTTTTTGTGAGGTGGTGGTCCACGATCTGCAAAATCCAGAGCACGCAATTCTGGCTATTCATAACAACCTTTCCGGGCGAGAAGTCGGTGAACCCAGCACAGAGATGGGACTGGCGCGCATCGCTTCACCTGAGTTTCCGGCTATCGTGGCTAACTATGCCAATCAACTGGCCGATGGTCGTCCGGTGAAAAGCACCTCAATTGGTATTAAAGACGAAGACGGGGATTATGTTGCGGCACTCTGTATGAATGTGGATATGACGCTATTCCGCGGCATGCAAAGCGCGCTGGCGCAGTTTACACAACTGGCGAGTAATGCGGTGCAAGAGACCATTGAACCCGCCGGTGCGCAGGCGTTAAGAGCGAAGATTGATCATTTTGCTGCCCGACTCGCCACAACACCGCGCGCACTGAAAGCCGCTGAGCGCAAACAGCTGATGGCTGAGTTGCGCGATAGCGGCTTGTTGGAAATGAAAAAGTCGATGGACCTGATTGCGCAGCAGTTGGGCGTGTCGCGCGCGTCGGTTTACCTGTACGCGAAAGAGTAGCTGGTATTCAGCGCTTGCGCGGTAACGAGACGCACAACAGCCCGAAAACAATCAGCACCACGCCAGCAAAACTGCTCCAGCGGAATGGCTCATTAAACCCCGGGAGCGAAATAGCCGCCAGCCACACCAGCACATAACTCAGACTCAACAGCGGATAGAGCC
The DNA here is from genome assembly GCF_001485335.1 of Type-D symbiont of Plautia stali. Lineage (NCBI taxonomy): Bacteria > Pseudomonadati > Pseudomonadota > Gammaproteobacteria > Enterobacterales > Enterobacteriaceae > Type-D symbiont of Plautia stali. The sequence goes on from NZ_BBOC01000092.1 coordinate 7,748, forward strand.
GATTCAGCGGCAGATGGCGTAAGGCTAACATCCAACAGAGCATAGAGAGTGCATAGGCTCCCAGCCCCAGGCACAGCAACATCAAGGGCTGCAGATGTTGCCAAATCTGTGGGCTGAGCAGCTCAGCGAGAGGTGGAAAATGCAGCATCGCCGCTCGTAGCACCAGCTGTGCGCAAGACACCAGTAAGACGCTGCACAGCGCGAGGATCACCCCTTTCATAGATGACTCCCCATCAGCGCGACACCTGCAACAATCGCCAGGGTGCCGAACCACTGCTGCAATGAGTAGGTTTCACGCCAGATCAGCCGTGCGGCAATCGCCACCAGCACGAAGTTGAGGCTGAGCATCGGATAGGCCACACTCACGGGCACCACGCGCAACACGATCAGCCACAGCAGCATCGCTACACCGAGCAAAAAAATGCTCAGCGCAATCCACATGATCAGCTTTTTCTTGCCCTGTCGGGTGCCGAGGTACGCCGCCTGCTTTTGACACAGCTGGGCAGCGCAGCTCAACAGACTCACCAGAAGAATGAGCAGCAAACTCATGGTTTCGCGTCGTAACCGTAATAGACCAGACGCCCCTGGCGATAGACATCGTCTGGAGTCGGCAATGAGGGATCCGGCTCCTTCTCGCCTGAGTTCAACATCATCACCAGTGACACTTTCCCCTGGCGACGATGTTCGCGCAGCCAGTCCGCAAAAGCTGGACCATCAACATAACGCGTTTGCGCATCGGGATAGCTAAGGCCATATTGCAATTCCCCTTTTGCGTCATAGAAGGTGATATCACTGCGTTTTACTTCCCACGCCACGGCAGCGGCGATGCCCGGATTGTCGGCCAACACGTAACGACTATCGACCAGTTGATTATGCACGGCACTGACAAAGTTCTGTGGCTGTTTAGAATCACGCACCTTTTGTGGAATGGCAAATCCCACCAGCAGTGCCAACATCAACGGACAGAGCGCAGCCAACTGCCAGCGACAGTGGCCAGGCTTCAGACTCAGCCAGCCCATCACACCCCAGCCGGCAAACGCTAATGCACCACAGATAACACGAACGGTTTCATCACTGCTATAAACCGGACGATGCGACAGCCCCCATGGTGCAATGACCCCCAGCACTACAATGGTCGTGACGACACCAAACAGTAGGTTGATCCAACCATTCACTTTGAACACCCTGGCAAGCTTCGCTGATCCGCTGTGCGCATAGTGCGCCATCAGCAGTGCCAGCGGTGCAAAGCAAGGCAGAATGTAGGTCGGCAATTTTCCTTTGGCGATACTGAAGAAAAGCAGCGGCAGCAACACCCAACTCAGCAAATAGACAGCCCCCGCATGCTGACTGCGCTGACGCCACGCGCCCACTAAGGAACCCGGCAACAGTGCCAGCCAGGGTAAGCAACCCGCCAGCAGCACCGGCAAGTAGTACCAGAATGGCGCTTTGTGCTGGGCATCTTTCTCCGCAAAGCGTTGGATATGTTCTACCCAGAAGAAGTAATGCCAGAAATCCCCTTCCTGACGATTAATCGCCAGCGCCCATGGCGCACTCAGCAGTGCAGCCACCACAATAGTTAATGGACCCCAACGCAACAGTTCACCAAAGCGACCTTGCCAGATGGCCCACGGCAAAATAGCCAGAACCGGTACCGCCAATGCCAGGAAGCCTTTGGTCATAAAGCCCATGGCGCAAGCCGCGCCGAGCAAGACATAACCGAGTAAACGCTGTTGAGTATTGGTGGCCTGAGCAGCCAGCCAGTAACTGCACATCGCCGCCACCAGCCACAACAGCAGGATGGGATCGAGCACCGCGTAAGTCCCGATCCCATACACCAGCAGCGAAGTCATAAAGATCACGCTGGCCGTCAGGGCGATCTTACGGCTGGCAAACATCTGGTTGCCCAGCCAGTAAATCAACAGCGCACTGATCGAAGTGCAGAAAATAGAACCCGCGCGCACGCCGAAGTTGCTATGACCAAACAGCAGTTGGCCAATATTATTGACCCAATATCCAGCGATCGGCTTCTCGAAATAGCGTAAATCAAAGAAGTGCGGCACCACCCAATTGCCATTCACCAGCATTTCACGGCTTATCTCGGCATAGCGGGTTTCATCCGGCTGCCATAAGGCGCGGAATTCAATGGGGATGAGGTAGTAGAGTGCGAAAAGCGCTAACAGCAGCGCCGTTTTGGTACCTGTACGCATCCGTGGTTCCTGTTTAGTTTCCTGTTAACACTCAGGCCTGGCAGCCCAGCCAGCCTTCTCGTCCGGGGATATGCCCACGCACCAGATTGCCTTGTGGTAGCGTGCTGAGATCTTCAGGTAATAGTTCACTGAGCGGACAAAAGTGAATGCCATGCTGCTTCGCGCGCGTCAGCAATTCGCCAAAAGCTTGTGAGCCGACAATGCCTTCCACTTCAGCGTGAATGGTGTAAACCGGCGCACCTTCAGCAGCTAACATCTGTTCGAGGATGAAGTCATTAAAGCCTGCCGCACTCACAGATTGACCGACCACTTCGTCCCAGGTTGGCAGTGTCACCGGGATTTGCACTGTGCCCAGGCTGCCATCCCGCAGACGCGGTAGAAACGGCCCCGTACCGCGGCAGTCGCTGTTGTAGCTGAAACCAAATCGTTGCTTGGCCGCCACCACGCGGCCATCGGCACGCCATCCCGCCACGGCCGAGCAAGTGACATTGTCACCGACAATCGATTCCAACGCCTTTTTGCCGCGGGCGATCTGCTCCAGCAACTTCTCTTCTGGCCATACGCCTGCCCAGGTTTGCCAGGCAAAGTGGTCCCACGCATGCAGCCCGACTTCATGGTGGTCCGCCGTGGCGCTGATGATCTCTTCCAACCCGCGACCAATTTCACGCCCTGGCCATGCAGTACCCGCGAGTAAAATATCCCAGCCGTAGAGGGAAGCTGCGCGCGAGCGCAGCATTTTCCATAAGAAGCGCGGCTTCATCAGGCGCCACAAGTGGCGCCCCATGTTGTCCGGCCCTACGCTGAAGAAGAAACTGGCCTGCAACTGGTGCAGGCTGAACTGTTCCAACAATGCCGGGACGCCGAGTTTGGTTCCACGCCAGGTATCAACATCTACGCGCAAACCAATTTTCTTCATGGCTTATCCTGCAGCTCAACGGTGCGCAGGAAGAAGTCCAGCGTATTATCAATGGTGGTATCCATCTCAACGGTTGGCGTCCAGTCCAGCAGACGACGCGCATTTTTGATGGCTGGCTTACGGTGTTCTACGTCCTGATAACCTTTGCCGTAATAGCTGCTGCTCTCCACTTCACGGAAGCCGGCAAACGGCGGGAAGCGATCGCGCAGAGGATGACGTTCAAAGCTGGCCAACAGGCGTTCTGCCAGCTCTTTAATGCTGGCTTCGTTATCCGGGTTACCGATGTTCACGATCTGACCATCACAGTTATTGCCTTTGTTCTCAATGATGCGGAACAAGGCTTCAATACCGTCACGGATATCGGTAAAGCAGCGTTTCTGCGCGCCACCGTCGATCAGTTTGATCGGCGAACCTTCCACCAGATTAAGAATCAGCTGGGTGATGGCGCGCGAGCTGCCGATACGGGCTGCATTCAGGTTATCCAGACGCGGTCCCATCCAGTTAAACGGACGGAACAAGGTGAAGCGCAGCCCCTCTTTTTCACCGTAAGCCCAGATCACGCGGTCCAGCAGCTGTTTGGAGACGGAATAGATCCAACGTTGCTTGTTGATCGGTCCCACCACCAGATTGGAGTGATCTTCGTCGAAATGTTTATCGGTGCACATGCCGTACACTTCCGACGTAGACGGGAAGATGATGCGCTTTTTGTATTTCACGCAGTCACGAATGATTTTCAGGTTCTCTTCAAAGTCGAGTTCGAATACGCGCAGTGGATTACGGGTGTACTCGATGGGTGTGGCAATCGCCACCAGCGGCAATACCACATCACATTTCTTGATGTGATACTCAATCCATTCTGAGTGAATGCTGATATCACCTTCAACAAAGTGGAAGCGCGGTTGATCGAGGAAACGACTGATGGCATCAGAACCAATATCCAGGCCGTAAACTTCGAAGTTGTCATCCTGCAACAGACGCTCGGTCAAATGGTTACCGATGAAACCGTTAACGCCAAGGATCAGCACACGAGTACGACGCTTGACCGCAGCAACCGGCTGCGAATAGAGCAGCGCACCCGGCACCATTCCCAGGCTTTGTGCCAGTTGTGTACCGTTCATGTACACACCGTTTTCACTTTGACCGGTCACCACTTCCAGTGCGCCTTCACCGCAGGCAATCAGGAAAGGTTCAACGGAGAGCACCGTACCCGGTTTCGCTGCAGGCGCATCAGCATGAACGCGCCCTTTCCACACCACGAATTTGACCGTACCAGCAAATGCAAACGCGCCCGGCCATGGGTCGGTCACCGCACGCACCAGGTTATTGATGGTTTGCGCGGGTTGCTCCCACTTAATGCGACCATCTTCCGGCGTGCGACGTCCGACGACAGTCGCCTGACTGTGATCCTGAGGAGTTGCGGCGATCTCACCGCGCTTCATCGCGGGCAGCGCCTGTTCCAGCACTTGTGACGCGCAGGTCACCAGTTTGCGATGCAGCGTCAGGGCATTGTCTTGCTCTTCAATCGCAACACGCTGTTGCGCCACGATATCACCCGCATCCGCACGTTTTACCATGCGATGCAACGTCACGCCGGTTTCTTTCTCACCGTTTACCAGCGCCCAGTTGAGCGGTGCGCGACCACGGTATTTTGGCAGCAGTGAACCATGCAGGTTAAAGGCGCCAAGACGCGCGCTGCTGAGGATGCTGTCATTTAGCAGGTTACGGTAGTAGAACGAGAAGATGTAATCCGGGGCCATGGTTTTAATACGATCAACCCACAGCGGATGGTTTGCGTCTTCCGGTGCATAAACCGGAATGCCCTGCTCAGCCGCCAGACGCGCCACTGAACCAAAGAAATTATTTTCCCCTGCGGAGTCCGCATGGGTGAAGATCGCGCTGATTTCAAAACCTGCGTTCAACAGCGCAGTAATGCCTGCACAGCCCATATCGTGATAGGCGAAGACGATAGTTTTCATTGCTCAATTTCCTGTACAGATGAGGCATCTTTCTGCGAGTTAATAACACGTTGTATGAAATAGCGCGGACGGGCGCGTACATCGTTATAAATTCGGCCGATATATTCGCCGAGTAAGCCCATTCCGATGAATTGCGCGCCGACGAAGATAAACAGCACCGCAAACAGCATGAACACGCCATCTCCGGCCCAATCTGCACCGAGGAACAGACGCAACACAATCAACACCAGTGAGAAGGCAAAACCGGCTAACGCAATCAGGCTGCCGACAATGCTCAGCAGGCGCAGCGGCGTAGTGGTCAGGCAGGTCACCAGGTCATACATCAGGTTAATCAGCTTCATAAAGCTGTATTTCGAATCACCAAATTCACGCTCCGCATGCGCCACCGGTAATTCGATAGTGCGCCGGGCAAAGGTATTGGCGAGAATGGGAATAAAGGTGCTGCGCTCATGGCAGTTGAGCATCGCATCAACAATGTGACGACGGTAAGCACGTAACATGCAACCGTAATCCCCCATTGCCTTGCCCGTCACTTTCTGAATAAGTTGGTTGATGGTGCGTGAGGCGCGACGACGGAACCAGCTATCCTGACGGTTCTGACGGACCGTGCCGACCACGTCATAACCCTGTTGGGCGGCTCTTACCAGATTCGGGATCTCTTCCGGTGGATTCTGCAAATCAGCATCCAGGGTGATAATCAAATCACCTGAGACATGGTTAAATCCGGCCATGATCGCCGAGTGCTGACCATAGTTACGGTTCAACAAAACGCCTACCACGTGGCTGCCGGGCATATCCGCCGCATCGGCAATCATCTCGCCTGAGCGGTCACTGCTGCCGTCATCCACCAGCAAAATTTCGTATTCCAGATTCAGTACTGCACAGGCCGCATCGGTGCGACGCACCAGTTCCGGCAGGCTCTCCTCTTCGTTGAAGACCGGGATCACCACGGACACTTTACGAATGGCTTGTTCTTCCAACATCTCAATCAAACTCCAGCGATCTGACGCAGTGCGGTAATGACGCGTGTGACGTCTTCGTCACGCATGTCAGGAAACAACGGTATTGAACAAATTCGATCGCTATTCCATTCCGTATTCGGCAGGGAAAGTTGCGGGTAACGTTCGCGGTAATATTTATGGGTATGGGCAGCACGGAAGTGCAAGCCAGTGCCAATATCCTGCGCTTTCAGCGTTTCCATTAACGCATCACGACTCATCCCGCATTCGGCTTCATCAACACGAATGATGAACAGATGCCACGCATGTTGATGCGGCCAGGCGGGCTGCGCCAGAGGCAGGAACGGCATATCCGCTAACTCGGTCAGATAACGCTGCGCAATCTCAGCACGGCGTGCATTAATCTCCGCCAGCTTGTTGAGTTGCACCAGCGCAATCGCCGCACTGATATCAGGCAGATTGTATTTAAAGCCCGGCATAATCACTTCTGCCTGGGGCTTACGGCCGTGGGTATGGCGGTCGTAGGCATCAACGCCTAAACCGTGGAATTTAAGACTGCGCATGCGGTCAGCCAGCTCAGCATCATCGGTGACGATGAGGCCGCCTTCGGCGCAGGTCATGTTCTTGATGGCATGGAAGGAAAAATGGCGGTGCCTTGGTTTCCGACATGCTGCCCTTTGTAATAACAACCCGCTGCGTGTGCTGCGTCTTCTATTACGGCAATACCGTGTCGCTCGCCCAAGGCGCGAATCGCGTCAATGTCGGCGGGCGCACCGGCGTAATGCACCGGAATTATGGCGCGAGTACGCGGCGTAATGGCTGCTTCAATCTGTTCTGGCGTGACCATCAACGTATCGCGATCGATATCGATCATCACCGGCGTGGCACCCAACAACGTGATGATATTGATGGTGGAGACCCACGTCAGCGAAGGTGTGATCACTTCATCACCCGGCTGAATATTCAACGCCAGAAGCGTGACGTGCATGCCTGCCGTGGCAGAACTGACAGCAATCGCATGTTGATTGCCGGTTAACTGGCAAAAGGCTTGTTCCAGCGCCGCATTTTTGGGGCCAGTGGTGATCCAACCTGACTCAAATACCTCTTTTACAGCCGATAACTCTTCCTCGCCCAAAGCGGGGCGCGAGAATGGAAGAAAAGTCATAAGTTTACCTTAACGTTTGACGCCTAAAGTTGCCTGCAATAGGACCAGTTGCAGTGTGCAGTTATCTAGTTCCTTAAAAACATTCAGTAACTTGCTGTTTAACCGTAGATTAAGCGGATACATTCCGGTAGCACGAAGTGTTAATTTTTAATCTATCGCAAAAAACTTAAGCACACCTGTCTTATTGCTCGTAGAACAAAATACGGCGGAAAACTTAACTCAACATTAAATGGCTAATGCGCAAGTTGGCTTTTTTCTTAAATGTTGAAGATTGGTAGAAGATTTTCCATCGTTGTTTCATTGCGCTATTTAGCCGTCACCAAAGTTTCATCAAGATGACCAGTTGCCTGCAACGTTGCGTTTGCTGCTTTGTTAAACGGGTGGTGTGCGGAGAGATTGATGACGGAAAAATGACAAGGAAACAAACTGTTAGTGCTTAACCTGCACGGTTCTTAAGGTTAAGCTAATATTCAAACCATACTCTATGTCGGGATATTGACGCATTGACGAACGGAGGGTATCGCGATGAATACGGGAGCGGACAGACTTTCACAGGCTGCACTGCGCCGCCATCATATTGGGGTCAAGACCAAGGGTTTACGCTTTCGCGGTGACCTGTATGTATTCCGCTATAACGCGGGCCATTATGATGTGTTTCTCAATAATGACCGCGTTATGTCACTGGCAACCAGCAATGTGCAGGAAGCCATTCAAATGTTTAAACAGCAGTCATAAGCCACTGACTGCTGTTTGTTGATTCAGGCTTTGCGCCGCTCGGTGTGCGCATCCAGCGCTGAATTAAATTCTGCTTCGCTCCAATTACTCCGTAATGCCTCTTTAACCAACTGCTGCTGCGTTTTGGGCACCAATCCCCCCACCGGTGGGTCCGTATCCAGATTTGTCGGGAATGAATAGCCACGCGCGGCCACCGCAATGGCCGCCTCCAGCTCCACTTCACTCAACGCACTGCGGCTTAATATCGGGTAAACCCACTTAAGGATTTGCTCATGGTTGACTTCCTCCATGGGCACGCCAAAGGCCGAGGAGACCTGCAACAGATTGGCCGTGCGGATATGATCCTGTGTGGTGTTGTTACCCGCTGCATGGAACAGTGCGGGATTGAAGAACAGCCCATCGCCCTTCTGCAATGGCAATTGCACAAAATTATCAGCAAAGTATTGCGCGAACTCCGGACGACGATAGGCGATATAGCCCATCTCATACTGATGTGACCACGGCAGCAGTCTGGTCGGGCCTGAGGCCAGCGGCATATCACTGTGCGCCACCGCACCTTGAAGCGTCAGATATTGAGACAAAATCTGCACGGGGATGGGAAATTCTGCCGCGAAGGCGCTTTGCTGGAAACCAAGATGATAATCGCGATGCGCCTGCTGCGCTTCACCACCCGGTCGTACCTGGTTTACCTGTGAGGTCATACTCCACGCCGGACCGAGCCATGCCTGGCAAATCAGCCCTAACGTCGGATTGGCGTAATAGTCGATAAAGACCTGCGGATTAACTTCAGCTAACTTTTGCAGCGCATTCCAGATACGGCCATTGTTACCCGCTTTAGAGAAGTGATCGGCCTGGACCTTGGACTTCGCTTCTTCATGCATGATCGCTTCAAACGCTTGAGAGGCACGATCCACACAGTGCGTATCCGCATACAATCCACGCACCACTAGTACGCCGGGGCCATAGGAGAGTGCTTTGTGTAACTCACTCAGCACCGCTTTTTTGTCCGTGAGCGCTGCATCGTCCAACACGTCCCGATCATAAATCAGTACTTCTGAAACGATCTCCGTGGCCAATGGATAATCGGCGCCATCCACCTTTTGTGCACAGAATGTGCGTAAGTCATCCAGATTAGCCTGATCTTCATTTACAAAATAATGTGATGTCATGATGACCTCATTTTCATATCGGTTTGCAGGGTAAGTTCTATCGTTATGTACACTCGCAGAAATGCACTGCAGTGCGTTGTTACCCGACAAATTAGCAGCTACATTACGTTAACAAAACATCAAAAACACCTCATAAAAACCTCACCAAACTTATGGCAAAATTTACCTTAAAGCAGATCGCCGCACAGTCGGGTTTAAGTCTCGCCACGATCGATCGTGCTTTGCATAAACGGGGGAAAGTCCACCCGCAAACCGAACATCGCATACAACAAGCTATCGCCGATCTCGACCTGCTGCGCAAAACCGGCCTCGCCCAGGGACGGACACTCTATTTCGATATCATCATGCATACCCCTAATCGTTTCAGTGAGTTGGTGCGTGAAGCCTTTAGCAGCCAAATTTCGAGTTTTGGTGCCTTTCGTCTGCAATTACGCTTCCATTGTCAGGAAACCATGACGGTTGAGGAAGTGGATGCGCTACTGAAAAAATGCGCCTTAAACAGCCACGGCATCATCCTTAAAGCCACCCATGATGAGCGATTGTTGCCCACCCTGGAGCAACTCAGTAAACAACGTATTCCAGTGGTGACCGTTGTCACCGATATGCCCACCAGCAATCGCCTGCGCTATATCGGCATGGACAATGCCAGTGCGGGAAAGGCAGCGGCCTTTCTCATGTCTAAATGGCTTAGGGCGGATATGGCGTACATTGCCGCGATTACCGGCAGCGAGGCGTTTATTGGCGAACAGGAACGAATTGATGGATTTGTCACGGGGATGGCGCAGTTCGCTCCGCAACATCAAGTCGCGGTGGTTGCTGGAGGTTTTGGCATCGACCAACAGATGTACAGCTGTGTTAGTGACTTTTTGACACAGCATCCCGAGATCAACGCGGTATACACCGTGGGTGGGGGAAATGCCGGGATTTTACGGGCTTTCGACGAGCACAATATTAAGATCGAGACCTTCATAGGACACGATCTTGACCGTGAAAATCGGGCGTTGATGCAGGCTGGTAGGATCGATGCGTTGATCGACCACAACCTGCAACTCGATGCGCAGCACGCATTTCGCGCACTGCTGGAGTATCACGGCTTTTTACCGCAGCGCGAACATGTCGCGCCCTATTCTCGCATCAACATCATTACTCGCTTCAATATGTACAGCTGATGACGGGAACAGGCTCGAAAATCCGAATGAAAGTGCTTGAAACACGTCTATGCTGCTCGCGCACTCGCCCAGCCCGGCGTAGGTTTGAGCGGATAAATCGGGAATAAAGGGCGTGTTCAATGGATTGGATGTTATGGCTGATTGCTATCGTGGTGGCTCTGAGCGTGGGCAGTTTTATTAACGTCGTGGTGTATCGTCTCCCGACACAGATAGTCAACCCAGAGCACAGCATCAGTGTGTGGCGTCCACGTTCGCACTGTGTCGTCTGTAAACAGGTTCTGGGCTGGCGTGACATCTTACCGGTGGTGAGTTGGCTGTTGCTGCGGGGTCGCTGTCGTTTCTGTCAATGCGCAATCAGCGCGCGTTATCCAGGCGTCGAAATCGCCAGCGCACTCTTTTGCCTGACGATGTTTGTTCTGCTTCCCGTCGATCGACCTTTGGCCGCTACGCTCATGCTGTTTTGGCTACTGTTGACCCTCTCCCTGATCGACATTGATCATCTTTTGTTGCCAGATGTGATCACCCAGCCTTTGCTGTGGCTTGGGCTATTATTAAAAGCTGTGGAATGGATCCCCGGTTCGCTATCCGACGGCGTTTTTGGTGCCATTTTGGGTTATGGCGCACTGTGGTGCATGGCGACAACCTATCAATGGATAAAAGGTATTCCCGCTCTGGGAATGGGCGACACAAAACTTGTGGCGGCTTTAGGCGCATGGCTAGGTTGGACGCTGTTACCGTTGATGCTTTTACTGGCCTGTAGCGGGGCAATTTTAGCGATTTTTATCGGCAAAATGTGTGTGCATCGTGACCTCCATCAGCCCCTTGCATTTGGCCCCTGGATCGCCTTAGCGGCTATAAGTCTTTTTATTAACACGATTATTTAACAACCCATTCATAGGCTGGCGCTAAAATAGCCGCCCAATTAGTGGCCAACGCCCTGATTCCTATATGAAAAGAATAAACAATTCTAAACAAAATTAATCATTGTGATGTACGTCAAAAGGCTCTATATTGGCCGCGTTTTTTCAACCACTGATACTTTTTTGTTCAACTAGTCGACCGGCCAGCCTGTGTGAGCCCCGGTTGAAGGAGAGATATGATGACGGATAAAGTCCGTATTGATAATTTTGGTGCCAACGCATTCAACGGAAACAACGACGCTTTCTTGGCCCGTCAGGCTGAGTTTGAATCTAACGTCAGGAGTTACCCGCGCAAGTTGCCTTTAGCGATCGCTAAAGCCAATGGCGTGTGGATCACAGATGTTGAGAATAAACAATATCTTGACTGTCTGGCTGGCGCAGGGACGCTGGCACTTGGTCACAACCATCCTGATGTTCTGCAGAGCATCCAAAATGTCATTACCAGCGGCTTGCCGTTACATACTCTTGATCTGACGACACCTCTGAAAGATCAATTCTCTGAGTCACTGCTCTCGCTGCTGCCTGGTCAGGGTAAAGAGTATTGCCTGCAGTTCACCGGTCCTTCCGGTGCGGATGCGGTTGAAGCCGCGCTGAAGCTGGCGAAAAAAGTCACCGGCCGTAGCGGCGTGATCAGCTTCTCTGGCGGTTACCATGGTATGACTCATGGTGCATTGGCTGTCACCGGCAACCTCTCGCCGAAAGAAGCAGTTAACGGCATGATGCCAGAAGTGCAGTTCATGCCTTACCCGCATCTGTATCGTTGCCCGCTGGGCCTTGGTGGTGAAGCTGGCGTTAAAGCGCTGACCTACTACTTCGAAAACCTGATCAACGACGTTGAAAGCGGCGTACGCAAGCCTGCTGCTGTTATCCTGGAAGCGGTTCAGGGTGAAGGCGGCGTGAACCCGGCTCCGGTCGAGTGGCTGCAGCGCATCCGTAAAGTGACTCAGGAACATGGCATTCTGCTGATCCTGGACGAAGTTCAGGCTGGCTTTGCCCGTACCGGTAAATTCTTCGCCTTCGAACACGCTGGCATTGAGCCAGACATCATCGTGATGTCAAAAGCTGTGGGCGGCGGTCTGCCACTGGCAGTTCTGGGTATCAAAAAGCAGTTCGATGCCTGGTCACCTGGCCACCACACCGGCACCTTCCGCGGCAACCAGCTGGCTATGGCTACCGGTCTGGCAACGCTGAAAGTCCTGACCGAGCAGAACATCGCCGGTAAAGTGGCTGAGCAAGGCGAATGGCTGAAGGCGCAGTTGGCTGAGATGCAGAAACGCTTCCCGGTGATTGGCCACATTCGCGGCTTGGGTATGATGATCGGTATCGAGATCGTGAAACCAAACGAAGTGGCTGATCATATGGGCAGCCTGCCAGCAGATGGCGAGCTTTCTGCCTTGCTGCAGAAGAAATGTTTCGAAGCAGGTCTGATTCTGGAGCGTGGCGGTCGTCACGGTGCGGTACTGCGTCTGCTGCCGTCACTGCTGATCACCAACGAAGAGCTGGCGATTTTCCTGGATAAATTTGAGCAGGCGCTGATTGGCGCTGGCGTCAAACCTGTTTGATTGGAAGAGTACATGTCTGAAGTAAACCCGATTCTGGCCGCCTCTGCACAGAGCATTGAGGCGTACCAGCAGGCGATTGCCCAAAGCAGCGCCGCGGTTGTGCAGTGGCTGCAACAGCCTGAGATGTATCAAGGCAAAACGGTTGCCGAACTGCGCGAGCGTATCACGCTCGACTTCAATCCAAACGGACTGGGTAACCAGGCCGCGATTGAACGCGCGATTGAGTATTTCCTGAAAGACAGCCTGTCAGTGCACCATCCACAATGTGTGGCGCACCTGCACTGCCCTAGCCTGGTCGTTAGCCAGGCGGCAGAAGTGCTGATCAACGCCACTAACCAGAGTATGGACTCCTGGGATCAGAGCCCTTCTGCCACCATCATTGAGGTCAAACTGATCGACTGGTTGCGTGCGCAGGTGGGTTATCCAG
>NZ_BBOC01000093.1:0-20595 GCF_001485335.1 Type-D symbiont of Plautia stali
GATTGTGGCGCTGTACGGTATGGGCGACCAAATGGAGTACGCGGAGTGGTTCCTGGATGCGCTGGGGATGCTGCATGAATTGCTGCAACCGATGGGCGTGCAGTTTGTCGGTTACTGGCCATTAGAAGGCTACGAGTTTACCAGCAAGAAACCGCTCACCGCTGACGGTACCCAGTTTGTCGGCCTGGCGCTCGATGATGTCAATCAGTTCGAATTGAGTGAAGAGCGTGTTGAACAGTGGTGTGAACAGGTTCTGACCGAAACGGCTGCGCTGCTCTAGGCCGCAGCGCCCTCTCGAAGCAAACAGCAGGCGCGCAATGTGCGCCATTCGTTTGGCGGCAGGTTGTCATGCATCAACCATAGCCGCCAGCGTTTGCCTTGCGGATTACGCAACTCCAGCAGTACGCCGCAGGCTAGCCAGTCCGCTTTTCGCGCCAATCGCCAGTGCTCTCCACGCCACAGCCAGTTTCCCTGATCATCCAGCACTAAACGACCGGTACGCTGCATCAAGCGTCGTTCGTTGTGCCAGCACTCAAGCAGCAGGAGCAGCAATACAGGCACTTGCCCCCATTGCCATTCGGCAGGCCAACGGAGGCTCATCAACACGCCAGCGACCAGTAAAAACAGCGCCACGTTCAGTGCTCTGGCACTGCGTGACGCCTGCAAATCACATTGGTACCGGACCGCGTTCACGGTTGCGCTGTTGGATCAGTTGCACCATGCGTTTGAACTCGGGATCGGCCGGTTCACCGTGGTTCATCAACCAGTTAAACAGGTCTGGATCGTCACTCTTCAGCAGAGCAATAAACACCTGCTTGTCGGTGTCGGTCAGCGAATCATACTCAAATTTAAAGAACGGCATGATGGAGACATCCAGCTCCAGCATGCCGCGGCGGCACGCCCACTGAACGCGAGCTTTATCATGAATATCCATGTGTCATTTTTCCATGGCTGAAAACAGTGGCGCTCAGTGTACCTGCTTTTTGAAAACACTGCAGGCGCTGTGCCTCATGCTGCGCGATATGACGCAAAGCAGTTTCACCCATTGCAGGGTTATCACGCGATTTGTGCGCCAGATTCGGTAAACAGGTTGCAAACCCGCACTGCTCTTTTAACATTGGAAGCATTATCGTTATTAATCAGGATGCACACATGCCGATTTTTACCCTTCCACCACGCCAGCCTGCTGCGGCGTCACGCTTGCCTTTAACCCTGATGTCGCTTGATGAGTGGGCGCTGGTTGCCGTGCAGGGAAAAGACAGTACGTCTTATCTGCAAGGTCAATTGACGCTGGATGTCGCCGCAATGGACGCTACGCAGCATCGCCCTGCCGCGCATTGTGATGCCAAAGGCAAAATGTGGAGCAACCTGCGTCTGTTCCATCGCGGTGAGGGTTATGCCTATATCGTGCGCCGTAATCTGCATGAACAGCAGCTTACCGAACTGAAGAAATACGCGGTGTTTGCCAAAGTCACTATTGCTGCGGATAACGAAGCCGTACTGCTGGGTGTCGCGGGCTTCCAGGCACGCGCCGCACTGGCGGACCTGTTCCCGGTACTGCCGGATGCTGAAACACCGGTGGTGCAGCAGGATGACAGCACGCTGCTGTGGTTCGCCCAACCTGCCGAGCGCTTCCTGCTGGTGACCACCCGAGCGCAGGCAGAATCTTTAAAAGAGAAGCTGGCGGGAACCGCACAGTTTAATGACAGCCAACAGTGGCTGGCTTTGGACATTGAAGCAGGTATTCCGGTGATCGAAAGCGCGACCAGTGCGCAGTTGATTCCGCAGGCCACTAACCTGCAAGCCCTTGACGCGATCAGCTTCAAAAAAGGCTGTTACACCGGTCAGGAGATGGTGGCCCGTGCGAAATTCCGTGGTGCCAACAAGCGCGCCCTCTATTGGTTGGCAGGCACGGCCAGCAAAGTCCCCCAGGCTGACGGTTCAATGGAACTGCAGATGGGCGATAAATGGCGTCGTACCGGCACCGTGCTGAGCGGCGTCCAGCTGGATGATGGCAGCGTGTGGGTGCAAGTGGTGATGAACAACGATCTGGAGCCAGACAGCGTGCTGCGTGTGGAAGGGGATGAAGGCGGTAAGCTGACGATTCAGCCATTGCCGTATTCGTTGGTGGATTAAAGCTAATGCCAGGTGCGCATGAATGCGCACCCTACGACTATCGTCATCCGCTGTTGAGTCACCATTTATGACGTAATGCAGCTCCGCTAAGCCCAAAATGAATATGTATGCTGCTGCGCATGATCGCGTAACCTACTCATATTGCGCTCGATGGTCGTAGGGTTGCCATTTATGGCGACCAGCTTACATCACATAAAAATAGATCGCGCAGAAGTGCAATACGCTGCCGCCCAATACAAAGCCATGCCAGATAGCGTGGTTGTAGGGAATGCGGCGCGAGACGTAGAAAATCACCCCCAGCGAATAGACAATCCCACCGGCCGCTAACAGCCATACTCCACCCGCTGCCAGCTTGGTGGCAAGCTGGTAAATCACCACCAGCGATAACCATCCCATGCTGAGATAGGTCACCAGCGAGAGAATTTTAAATCGGTGCGCGATGGTGAGTTTGAAGATGATCCCCGCCAGCGCCAGACTCCAGATCACCACCATTAACCCTTGCGCCAGCGGCGATTTCAGCCCCACCAGCAGGAAAGGTGTGTAAGTGCCCGCAATCAATAAATAGATGGCGCAATGGTCGAATTTCTTCAGCCAGTGCTTCGCTTTCTGATATGGAATCGCGTGATAGAGCGTCGAGGCGAGGAACAGCAAGATCATGCTGCCGCCATACAGGCTGTAACTGGTGATGGCGGTGATATCGGCTCGCATGTCAACGGCTTGCGTTAACAACAATACCAAACCGACAACCCCGAAAATACAGCCAATCCCGTGGCTAATGCTGTTGGCAATCTCTTCAGCTAACGAGTAGCCCTGAGCGATAAGTCGATTCTGTGCCATGCGCTTCATTCCTGAACAATGTAGAGAGAGCTGTGCTTTTTCTGTGCATCAGAGTAACCAGGAAAAATTTCAGAGTACACCTGTACGCTAAAATAATTCTATGTAGGAGTGTTACGACCCGCCGCACGTTCAATCTGTTACACTGGCCGCTCATTTTGCCGATGAGTGCCGCCTGCATGTTTTCACACCGCGATCTGTCCAGCCTGAATGACCTTGAGATGCAGGTTTACCACTTCATCATCAAACATCGGGAAAGTGTCAGTTATATGACGATTCGCGAACTGGCCGCTCAGGCAGCGGTTTCCACCACCACCGTGCTGCGTTTCTGCCGCAAAATGCACTGTGAAGGCTGGTCAGAATTCCGCATCCGTTTTCGTCTGGCACAGGAGCAAGCAGCGCCTGAGTTGATGCCGTCTGGCGTCGGTGAAATGCTCAGCTTTTTCAAAAGTATTCATAACGATGAGTTTGAGCAGCAGATCGCGCAAGCCGCGCAGATGATTATGCAAGCCGAGCATATTTTCTTTATTGGGGCAGGCACTTCTGGCAGTCTGGGTAAATATGCTGCGCGCTACTTTTCTAATATTGGAAAATTCAGCCATCACATTGACGACCCTTATTATCCGGTCAGTAATAGCGCGTACGAAAATGCGCTGGCCATTATTTTATCGGTCTCCGGTGAGACTGAAGAAATCCTGCGTTTTGCCAGCCAGTTTAGCCTGAATCACTGCAAAATCATTTCGATAACCAACCATGAAAGCTGCTCACTGGCAAAAATGGCGGACTTCAATCTTTCGTATCATATGCCGCAGATGAAACTGGGTGACCGCCTCAATATCACCACACAAGTGCCGGTGATCTATATTCTGGAAACGCTGGGTCGCTATATTTCCCGCGCCACTGCTATATAAAACACCCTGTTTTTTAGCTGTGACAAATCACCTAATTCTTAAGGGTGTTATATCGTGACTTCCATTATTGGCAGGTTACACTGCAGGCAGTGAGTTATTTCGCAAACAGTGTAATGGGGTATGCCGATGAGTGAAGGATTGCAATTACCGAAAGGGTTTCTTTGGGGTGGCGCGGTTGCCGCACATCAGGTTGAAGGCGGTTGGGATCAGGGCGGTAAAGGTGTCAGTATTGCCGACGTGCTGACCGGTGGTGCACATGGCGTGGATCGCGTGATTACCTCTCGCGTTGAGGCCGATAAATACTACCCCAATCATCAGGCTGTCGAATTCTATTCTCACTATAAACAGGACGTAGCACTGTTTGCCGAAATGGGCTTTAAGTGCTTCCGCACCTCGATTGCCTGGACGCGCATCTTCCCGAATGGGGATGAGCAACAGCCGAACGAGGCGGGCCTGCAATTCTATGATGACCTATTCGATGAGCTGCTGAAGCACGGCATTGAACCGGTGATCACCCTCTCCCACTTTGAAATGCCTTATCACTTGGTCAAAGAGTACGGCGGTTGGTCCAACCGTAAAGTGGTCGATTTCTTTGTGCACTTCAGTGAAGTCGTTATGACGCGCTATCAGCACAAAGTGAAATACTGGATGACCTTCAACGAAATCAATAACCAGCGTAACTGGCAGTATCCGCTGTTTGGTTATTGCTGCTCTGGCGTGGTGTTTACCGAGCACGAAAAACCGGAGCAGATGATGTATCAGGTGATGCACCATCAGTTCGTTGCCAGCGCCAAAGTGGTGAAACGTGGCCGCGAAATCAACCCGAGCTTCCAGATTGGCTGCATGATTGCCATGGTGCCGGTCTACCCGTTCTCTTGCCATCCTGATGATGTGATGCTGGCGCAGGAATCGATGCATCAACGCTATGTGTTCAGTGATGTGCAGATGCGCGGTGCCTATCCTGCCTACACCCTGAAAGAGTGGGCGCGCAAAGGTTATCAGATTGAGATGCACCCAGAAGATGCCGACACGCTGCGTCAGGGTTGCTGTGATTACGTAGGTTTCAGCTACTACATGAGCAACGCGGTGAATACCCAAGCCAGCGGCGTGGACGACCCGATTACCGGCTTTGAGGGCGTGGTGCCGAATCCACATGTGAAAGCCTCTGACTGGGGTTGGCAGATCGATCCCGTGGGCCTGCGCTATGTGTTGAACTCGCTGTATGAGCGTTATCAAAAGCCGCTGTTTATCGTTGAGAATGGTTTTGGTGCGATTGATAAGCCGAATGCTGACGGGTTTATTGAGGATGATTACCGCATTGATTATCTGCGCGCACACATCGAAGAGATGAAGAAAGCCGTGGCGCTGGATGGCGTGGATCTGCTGGGCTATACGCCTTGGGGCTGTATTGATTGTGTGTCGTTCACCACCGGCCAGTACAATAAGCGTTATGGCTTTATCCATGTTAATAAGAACGATGATGGCAGCGGTGATTTTGCCCGTTCGAAGAAGAAGAGTTTTGCCTGGTATCAGCAGGTGATTGCGAGTAATGGCGCGGAGCTGTAAGGCGCGCAATGAATTGCGCTGATACGTTATCTGCGTGAATCTGTAGCGGCGCGATTTATCGCGCTTGCCCGCAGCGGTGGCGTTGCGGCGAGATGCGCAATGAATTGCGCCGCTACAGATTACCCTAACAGATCAGAATTTAACGACCACCCGCCGCATCAATAAAGGTGCCGGTTACATAGGAAGCGGCATCACTCGCCAGCCAGAGAATCGCCTCGGCGACTTCTTTGGCCTGACCGCCGCGCCCCATTGGCAGAGAGCCAGCGACCCGATCCACTCTTCCCGGTTCACCGCCATCGGCATGCATTTCGGTGTAGATCAATCCTGGTCGCACGCTATTGACGCGAATGCCGTGTGCCGCCACCTCCAGTGATAATCCTTTAGTCAATGTATCCATCGCACCTTTAGACGCCGCGTAATCAACGTATTCGCCTGGCGCCCCCAGGCGTGAGGCAGCAGAAGAGACATTAACAATCGCGCCGCCCTGCCCGCCATGCGCGGTGCTCATGCGCTTGACCGCTTCACGAGAGCAGATAAAGGTTCCGGTGACGTTAGTGGCGAATACACGTTGAATACGTTCGGCGTCGAGATCCTCAACGCGGCACTGGGTAAACAAAATTCCGGCATTGTTGACCAGCACGCGCAGTTTGCCATCTTGTTGATCAAGCTGCTGGAACATGCGCACCACCTGGGCTTCATCCGCGATATCCGCCTGCACGGCAAAAGCACTGCCGCCTTGCGCTGCAATTTCATCTACTACTTGCTGAGCCTCAGCTTCACGCTGGCGATAATTGACCGCCACGCGATAGCCAGCCTGTGCCAACAGAAGCGCCGTCGCCCGTCCAATACCCCGGCTACCGCCAGTGACTAATGCCAGATCCATGATGCCTCCAAAATGAAAAGGGCCGATTTCTCGGCCCTCAGGATTTTTCCACTGAAGCAGTTTAGCTTAAATAGTATGCGTTGCAGCAAGGCGGCAAGCGTGTTCATCCACGGGGCTTACATCAGTAATGTGACCGTGGTGAACGCCGCTGCGGCTCAAACTATAACGGCTAAATGTATTCGCTCATCGGAACGCATGAACAGAACACATTACGGTCACCAAACACATCATCCAGACGCTTCACGGTTGGCCAGTATTTGTTAGCGCTGCCTGCCGGGAACACCGCCAGCTCACGGGTGTAGGGGTGCGCCCAGTCGCCGACGATCTCCATCTGCGTGTGCGGCGCGTTCACCAGCGGGTTGTCATCGGCTGGCCATTCGCCATCGGCCACGCGGTCAATCTCCATGCGGATAGACAGCATCGCATCGATAAAGCGATCCAGCTCGATTTTGCTTTCCGATTCGGTTGGCTCAACCATCAGCGTGCCCGCCACCGGGAATGACATGGTCGGTGCATGGAAGCCGTAATCGATCAAGCGCTTGGCAATATCCAGTTCGCTGATACCGGTTTGCTCTTTCAAAGGACGAATATCGAGAATACATTCGTGCGCGACGCGACCATCACGACCCGCATACAGGATCGGATAAGCGGATTGTAGACGGCTGGCAATGTAGTTGGCATTAAGGATCGCAACCGAGCTGGCTTGCTTCAGGCCTTCCGCGCCCATCATGCGGATGTACATCCAGCTAATCGGCAGAATGGAGGCGCTACCGAACGGTGCCGCGGAAACCGCACCTTGTTGCGTCAGCACACCATCAATTTGCACAACACTGTGGCCAGGTACGAACGGGGCCAGATGCGCTTTCACGCCGATTGGACCCATACCCGGACCGCCACCGCCGTGTGGAATGCAGAAGGTTTTGTGCAGGTTAAGGTGCGAGACATCTGCGCCGATGTAACCTGGGGTAGTGATGCCCACCTGAGCGTTCATGTTGGCGCCATCGAGGTACACCTGGCCGCCATACTGATGCACGATCTGGCACACTTCACGAATAGTTTCTTCGTAAACACCGTGCGTCGAAGGATAGGTCACCATGATACAAGAGAGCTCATCACCCACCTGAGCCGCTTTCTCGCGCAGATCGCCCAGGTCGATGTTGCCTTGTTTATCACAGGCCACCACAACCACCGCCATGCCCGCCATCTGTGCAGATGCAGGGTTGGTGCCGTGAGCAGAACTTGGGATCAGGCAAACATTACGTCCACCTTCGTTACGGCTCTCATGATAGCGACGAATCGCCAGCAGACCGGCATACTCACCCTGCGCACCGGAGTTCGGCTGCATGCAGAGTGCATCGTAACCGGTGAGTTGCACCAGCCATTGAGAAAGCTGGCCAATCATTTGCAGATAACCTGAAGCCTGATCGGCTGGGCAGAACGGATGCAGATCGGCGAATTCAGGCCAGGTGATCGGGATCATTTCCGCTGCGGCGTTGAGTTTCATGGTGCATGAGCCCAATGGGATCATCGCCTGATTCAGCGCCAGATCTTTTTTCTCCAGACTGTGCATGTAGCGCATCATCTCGGTTTCGCTATGATGGCGATTGAACACCGGATGGGTCAGGAAGGCGCTTTCACGCACCATACCCGCTGGAATAGCACTGTTTTCAGCGGCAACGCTGGCATCCAGCGCGTCAATATCCTGACCATGCGCATCACCCAGCAGAATGGCGAACAGCGCCTGCACATCTTCACGTGAAGTAGTTTCATCAAGGGTGATACCCACGCCGTTGAGCACGTCATTACGCAGGTTAACACCGAAGCTCAGCGCACGATTCAGCACTTCGGCCTTATCAGCCACTTCAACGGTCAAAGTATCGAACCAGCTGGCGTGGCGCAGTTTCAAGCCGCCATTTTGCAGACCGGCGGCCAGAATGCTGGTCAAACGGTGGATGCGTGAAGCGATGCGCTTCAAGCCATCAGGGCCATGATAGACCGCATAAAGACCCGCGATGTTGGCCAGCAGCACCTGTGAAGTACAGATGTTGGAGTTCGCCTTCTCGCGACGAATGTGCTGCTCACGGGTTTGCATCGCCATACGCAATGCGGTGTTGCCTGCTGCATCACGCGAGACACCGATGATACGGCCCGGCATGGAACGCTTGTGCTCATCACGGCTGGCAAAGAAGGCGGCGTGCGGACCGCCATAGCCCATCGGCACACCAAAACGCTGTGCAGAACCAAAGACAATATCCGCGCCCTGTTTGCCCGGAGCTTCTAACTGCACCAGCGCCATGAAATCAGCGGCAACGCTGACCACCACTTTGCGGCTTTTCAGCTCAGTCATCAGCGCGCGGTAATCATGTACTTCACCGCTGGTGCCGACCTGCTGCAGCAGCACACCGAACAGATCGTCGTGATCCAGCGCTTTGTCGGCGCGATCGATGATCAGCTCAAAACCAAAGGTTTCAGCACGGGTACGCACCACGTCCAGCGTTTGTGGATGGATATCGTCGGCGATAAAGAATTTACCGGCGTTTTTCAGTTTACTGACGCGCTTTGCCATCGCCATCGCTTCAGCGGCGGCAGTGGCTTCGTCCAGCAGTGAAGCAGAGGCGATATCCAGTCCGGTTAAATCGAGCGTCAGGGTCTGGAAATTCAACAGCGCTTCCAGGCGGCCTTGTGACACTTCCGGCTGATAAGGGGTGTATGCGGTGTACCAGCCTGGATTCTCCAGCATGTTACGCAGGATAACCGGCGGAGTGATCACCGCACTGTAGCCCATGCCGATCCAGGATTTGTAACGTTGGTTCTGACTGGCAATGGCTTTCAACTCTGCCAGCGCTTGCTGCTCGGTCGCGGCATCACCTACTGCAGGTGGGCCTGGCAGTTGGATGTCGGCAGGAACAATCGCGCTGATCAATGATGACAGCGAACTGGCACCAATCGCTTCCAACATGGTGGCCTGCTGCGCGGGGGTAGGACCGATGTGGCGCTCAATGAAAGCACCGTTGTGTTCAAGCTGGCTGAGAGTCTGGGTCATTTGCAGTAAATCCTGAATCGGGCTGGGTGGCAAAACGGCATAAAATCAGGCAGATAAAAAAGAAGGTGCCGCATTGCAGCACCTTCTGTGGCTACCGGTTACTCGTCGATGGCGCCTTTGTACGCATCGGCATCGAGCATTGAATCAAGTTCTGACAGGTCGCTGGCTTTGATACGGAACAGCCAACCCTCGGCGTAGGGTTCGCTGTTTACCAGCTCCGGCGCGTCAGCTAAGGCTTCGTTAACCGCCACGATTTCACCGCTCAGTGGAGCATAGATATCGGATGCGGCTTTAACGGATTCCGCCACGGCACAGTCGTCACCGGCAGCAAAAGTCGCGCCAACGTCGGGCAGGTCAACAAACACCATGTCGCCCAGCAGTTCTTGAGCGTGTTCGGTGATACCCACGGTAAAGGTGCCATCGGCTTCTTTACGCACCCACTCGTGGCTATCGCGGTATTTCAATTCATTAGGCACATTGCTCATCGCCATTTCTCCTGAAAAAAATTACTGAGCGACCGGCTTACCGGCGCGAACAAAAATCGGTTTAGTCACTTTCACCGGCATTTCACGATTGCGGATCTCTACAATCGCTTGCTCACCAATGCCTGCTGGCACACGTGCCAGCGCGATGCTGCAACCCAGCGTCGGGGAGAAGGAACCACTGGTAATAATACCCTGCTGCGGCTGACCTTGTTCGTCAGTGAAGCGAACCGGCAAGCCGTTACGCAGCACCCCTTTTTCGGTCATGATCAATCCAACCAGCTTTTCAGTGCCTTTCGCACGTTGGGATTCAAGGGCTTCACGGCCGATAAAATCACGATCGCTGGGTTCCCAACTGACGGTCCAGCCCATGTTGGCAGCCAGCGGTGAAACGCCTTCATCCATCTCCTGGCCATACAGGTTCATACCGGCTTCCAGACGCAGCGTATCGCGCGCGCCCAGACCCGCAGGTTTTACCCCAGCGGCCAGTAGTTTCTGCCAGAAGTCAGCCGCTTCGCTGTTAGGCATGGCGATTTCGTAACCCGCTTCCCCGGAATAACCGGTTGTGGCGATAAACAGGTTTTCCGCCTGTACCCCGAAGAAGGGTTTCATACCGGCAACGGCTTGACGCTGTGCATCGCTGAATAACGTCTGGGCTTTCTGCTGTGCGTTAGGGCCCTGCACGGCAATCAGCGACAGATCATCACGCTCAGTGAGTTCGACGCCAAACGGCTGCGCGTGCTGTTTAATCCATGCCAAATCTTTCTCACGCGTGGCGGAATTCACCACCAGACGGAAAAAGTCTTCGGTCATAAAGTAAACAATCAAATCATCAATGACGCCAGCAGAAGCATTCAGCATACCGGTATACAGGGCTTTACCCGGCTGGGTCAGTTTGGCGACATCATTGGCCAGCAGATAGCGCAGGAACTCGCGCGTACGCGCACCGCGCAGATCGACGATGGTCATGTGGGAAACATCAAACATGCCGGCATCGTTACGCACCACATGGTGCTCATCCATTTGTGAGCCGTAATGCAGTGGCATCATCCAGCCATGGAAGTCCACCATGCGAGCACCGCATGCCTGATGCTGTTCGAATAGAGGCGTTTGCTGAGTCATAACCATCCTGTGAAAACAAGTGAGCGTGACGCGCCTGCGTCACCTTTTAAGGCTGACGCAAACGTTCTCTTTGTGCTGAAGTTACCACCGAATGCGGCGATTAACCATAAGGAAAACGAGGGCGAAACACTACCATCATTCCGTGATACACCGAATATCAATCAGCATAATTCACTGCAATTTTGTGATTAACCGCGCACAAAATACGTTACTGATACATTAAACCAGCCAGATAATGGAACTCACGTCCTAAGGCGCGGAAATGGTTCGGTAACCCGCAAGCATTGGCATGAGATAAACTAATGCGAATTGATGGGTGAAATTAGAATAAATCAAACGAGGCGCAATTTGGGTGCAGGTGCGCACCAGCGTGGTGCGAAGACGTTTTTATCAGGAGTTCGGGCGGGCGCCAGCGAGCAGCTCAAGGGCCCACTTACAGGGATAAAATGAGTGTAGGTCGTGGCTCAGAGGGCGGCCCGAAGGCCGCCCGGACAGAAAGGGGAAGTTTAGCGGATCCAACTGGGCATATCGTTCAGCCCCATTGCCTGTTTCAGCATCATCGGTTTTACGCCCGGCAGCGTATCGGCCAGTTTCAATCCGACATCACGCAGCAGTTTTTTTGCTGGATGGGTGCCGGCAAATAACTCGCGGAATCCCTGCATCCCCGCCAGCATCATGGCGGCGCTGTGTTTACGGCTGCGCTCATAGCGACGCAGATACAGATGCTGACCGATATCTTTACCTTCCTGCTGCAAACGGCGAATTTCACCAATCAGTTCAGCGGCATCCATAAAGCCGAGGTTCACCCCCTGCCCCGCCAGTGGATGGATGGTGTGCGCAGCATCGCCAACCAAGGCCAGACGATGTGCGGCAAAATTACGCGCGTAACGTGCCATCAGCGGGAAGGTTTTGCGCTCACTTTCAACGTGGCACAGACCGAGGCGCATATCAAAGGCAACGGAGAGTTGCTGATTGAACAAGGCTTCCGGCATGGACTGTATCCGCGCCGCTTCCTGTGGCGACAGAGACCAGACGATGGAGCACAGGTGCGGGTCTTGCATCGGCAGAAACGCCAGAATGCCGTCTCCGTGGAACACCTGACGCGCAATCGCATCGTGCGGCATGTCGGTGCGAATATTCGCCACCAAGGCATGGTGATCGTAATCCCAGAAAGTGATCGGAATATCTGCTTTATCTCGCAGCCAGGAATTAGCACCATCTGCGGCAATCAGTAAGCGCGCACTCATCATGCTGCCGTCCTGCAGTGTGACAAAGGCTTCGTTGTCGCCAAATGCCACCTGCTGCAACTGCGCTGGAGCAAATAAGGTCACATCACTGCACTGGCTGGCGCGCTGCCACAACGCGCTGTGAATCACCTCATTTTCAATAATGTGGCCAAGGTGCGACAGCCCCTGCTGCTCATCATCAAAACTGATCGAACCAAAGCTATCTTGATCCCACACTTCCATGCCGTGATAAGCACTGGCACGCAGCGCGAGGATGCTGGACCAGACGTCCAGTTTTTGCAGCAGACGTTCGCTGGCCGCGTTGATGGCAGACACACGGATCGACGCGGCGCTCGCGGGATCAAATTGTGGCTCAGGTGCTTTTTCCAGCACGGCAACGCGCAAGCCACTGCCCTGCAATCCGCAGGCGACGGCCAGACCTACCATGCCGCCACCGGCGATGGCCACATCAAATGTTTGCATTGCTGCCCCTTAATTCATGCTTAACGCTTGACCCAGCCGAGCGTCCGCGCGGCAAGTGGGTTTCGCAGCCATGGCAGATGGTCCATTGCCACCAGCCCAAGATTTCTTCCCGCCACTAAGGGCGCATAACGGTTGGCAAACAGCCGCACCAGGCCATCGGTGACACCAATGGTCGCGGCCCGATCCGGTTGGCGACGCGCGGCAAAATGGTGCAGCACACCATAACTCCCAACGTCCTGCTGACGACGATGCGCACTTGCCAGCGTTTCCGCCAGAGACATCACATCACGCAGCCCCAGATTAAAGCCCTGGCCCGCGATAGGATGCAGCGTCTGTGCCGCATTGCCCACCAGCGCCAGACGGTGTGCCACCTGACGTTCGGCGGTTTGTAGTGCCAACGGATAGACTTCGCGCTGCCCGGTGTGGGTAAAGCGCCCCAGCCGCCAGCCAAATGCCTGCTGGAGCGTGCGCAGGAAGGTAGCATCATCCCACTGTTTAATATCTGCTTCAGCCTCAACCGGATGGCACCACACTAACGACATACGATTGCCAGACATCGGCAGCAACGCCAGTGGGCCGTGCTGAGTAAAGCGCTCAAACGCGCGCCCCTGATGCGGCAATTGCGTGGTGACATTGGCAATCACCGCCAGCTGCTGGTAATCGTCGCGCTGCCAGGTGATGCCGCAAGAGGCTGCCAGCGGCGAACGAGAACCATCCGCCGCCACCATTAACGCAGCTTCCAGCTGTTCGCCGCTGTTGAGCGTCACCTGCACCGACTCTGCACTGCGCGATACTGCGGTGACATAATCGGGGCAACGCACCGTCACGCCCGGCGCACTTTTCAGACGCTGAAACAGGCGCTGTCCCACATCATACAACTCCACTACATGGCCGAGTGCCGGGAGCTGATAATCATCCGCCTGCAACTGAACAAAGCCGGTGTGACCGCGATCGGAGACGTGAATATCGGTGATGGGCGTAGCGCAATCAGCGAGTGAACGCCACAGATCAATATCCGCCAACTGCTGGCAGGTGCCCGCCGCCAGCGCAATCGCGCGTCCATCAAAGCCGGGATGTGCACGGCTATCCGGCAGGCTGCGTTCGATCAGGGTGACGGGCAACTGACCTTGCGTAAGGTGCGAAATCGCCAATGCCAGGGTGGCGCCGGTCATGCCGCCACCTGCAATTACAATGCTCATGCGTGACGTGCCGCCGCCATCAATGCTTCAATCGCATCGGCGTCTTTGACGACGCTGTCAGTGAGGTTTTCATTGCCGTCCGCAGTGATCACGATGTCATCTTCGATACGAATACCAATGCCGCGATATTGCGCCGGCACCTTAGCATCGGGCGCAATGTACAGACCCGGTTCAATCGTCAGCACCATGCCCGGCTCCAGAATACGGTCACGACTCGGCGTGCCGTAATGGCCAACATCATGCACATCCAGCCCCAACCAGTGGCTCAAACCGTGCATGAAGAAGGGGCGATGTGCCTGCTCTTCAAACAAGGTATCGATGTTGCCTTCAAGAATGCCGAGATCAACCAGGCCGGTGATCATGATATGCACCACTTCGTCATTAACGTCGTGGATGCTGATGCCTGGGCGGAACATTGACAGTGCTTTGTAGAGAGAGGCGAGCACGATGTCATAAATCTCGCGCTGTGGCTGGGTGAATTTGCCGTTCACCGGGAAGGTACGGGTGATATCACCGGCATAACCGTGAAACTCACAGCCAGCATCAATCAGCACCAGGTCACCATCACGCATTTCACTTTCGTTTTCGGTGTAATGCAGAATGCAGCCGTTTTCACCCGAGCCGACGATGGTGTTGTAAGACGGGAAGCGCGCGCCGTGGCGATTGAATTCATGATGAATTTCGCCTTCCAGCTGATATTCGAACATACCGGGGCGGCAGGTTTGCATCGCGCGGGTATGTGCCAACGCGCTGATTTTTCCAGCGCGGCGCAGAATTTCGATCTCTTCTTCGCTTTTAAACAGGCGCATGTCGTGCACCCACGGACGCCAGTCGGTGACCGTGGCCGGTGCGCTCAAATTTTGACGGAATCCACGGCGCAGTTTTTCCAGCGCGCTGAACACCAGCTGATCAGATTCTGCATATTCACCCTGGGCGTGATAGACCACATCCAGGCCGTTCAACAACTGATGCAGCTGTTCACCGATGTCATCCCACGGCAAGGCGCGATCCACACCTAGCTTCGCGGGGGCGGCGTCTTGTCCGAGGCGGCGACCAAACCAGATCTCTGCCGTCAGGTCACGCACACGATTGAACAAAACGCTGTGATTATGCTTGTCGTCGCTTTTGATCAACACCAAAAGCGCCTGCGGCTCATTGAAGCCCGTGAAATACCAGAAGTCGCTGTTTTGGCGGAAGTTATATTCGGTATCGTTGCTGCGCGTCACTTCAGGTGCAGCAAAAATCAAAGCGGCACTGCCAGGCGCCATACGGGCAATCAGCGCCTGACGACGTTGCTGGAAAGTTTCCAGTGTAATCATGTTTGCACTCCCTGTTGAAACGGGCACAACCGCCCGCAATGACGCGCTTAGTGTAACGTAGGCTTTTTAACTTCAGGTGCGGTTGGCGTTTGCGCGCGCGCGAAGGTGTCATGGCACAACAACGCTGCCACGCGCACATACTCAATCACCTCTTCCAGTGACTGCTCCAGCTCTTCCTGATCTTCGTCTTCGTCATAACCGAGTTGCGCGATAGTGCGCAAATCGTCAATGGCTTCACCGGTCTCGCCGGTCACTTTTTCCAGCTTAGGCTGCGTCACCCCTAATCCCAGCAGGAAGTGATTCACCCAGCCCGCAAGTGCATCGGCACGGTCAAACACAGTGATGTCGTCATCTTCCGGCAGCATCAACTGGAACATAAATCCTTCGTCTTCCAGCGTACTTGCCAGGCTCTCATGCAGCGCCTGCAGAGGCTGAGACAGGCTTTGCGAAAACGCCATGCCTTCGTTGGTGAGGTCATGGACCAGGGTTTTCCAGCTGGTGTCCTGATTGCCACCGCACAAAATGCCAGAGAGTAATCCGTGCATTTCGGCAGGTGTCATACCGACACCTTGCTGTGAGAGTGCCGCGGCAAGCGCGTTGTAACCAGGAGTTGCGTTCTGTAATGACATAAGCTTTGGTCGTCGTTGGCAGAATAAGTTCGTGTTATGCTACCACCAGGTGCCTCTGAGTTTCCAGAAAAGGGGTTGTAACTTATAACTCGGGTATATATAGTTGCGCACCTCCCAACCCATTGAACGGTAAGGGAGAGCGAACGAAGTAATCAGTTAGGATGGTGGCATGTCTGCACAACCGGTAGATATTCAGATTTTTGGTCGTTCATTGAGAGTGAATTGTCCGCCTGAACAGCAAGAAGCGCTGAATTTGGCAGCAGAGGATCTCAATCAACGGTTGCAAGATTTAAAAGTTCGCACTAGAGTCACCAATACAGAGCAACTGGTGTTCATCGCCGCCTTAAACATCTGCCATGAACTGGCACAGGAAAAAGGCAAAACGCGCGACTATGCAGCAAACATGGAACAACGTATCCGCATGCTGCAGCAGACGATTGAACAAGCATTAGTTGAGCAAGGTCGCATAACTGATCGCCAGGGCCCTAAATTCGAATAACACTTCATGGTACTCGTGGTAGAGTGACGGTGAAGTCAATTTTCTCTGAGATGTTTGCAAGCGGGCCCGTCCCCTGAGCCGATATTTAATACCAACAGAATGTGACGATCCACAATTTGTGCGCATGCTCGGTCCGTCCGAGAAGCCTAATAATTGTGACGGCATGTTCACCTTGAACCATGGGTTCAAGGGTTACAGCCTGCGGCGGCATCTCGGAGATCCTCTCTTAGTTCCAACCTGTTAATTCCCGGTATGATATAGTGGCTGGCAACAGCCGACTCTGCCGGGGTTATCATGTCAGCACCCTCCCTTCTCGACCGTCAGGACATTCGTCAGCATGTGCGCCATCTGCGCCGTAATCTTACGTCTGAGCAACAGGAACAAGCCGCCGATCTGCTGGCTGAGCACGCTATCAATTTCGCACCCATTGCCAACGCACAGCGCATCGCACTGTTCTTGTCTGTGGATGGTGAAATCAGCACTCGCCCACTGATTGCCAAACTGTGGCAGCAGAAAAAACAGGTTTACCTGCCAGTGCTGCACCCCTTTGCGCCGGGCAATCTGTTGTTTCTGCGCTACACCCCGGATACGCCGCTCAATCCCAACAAATTACGCATTCCCGAGCCACCACTGGATATCACCCAGATGGCCACACTTGACCAGTTAGATGTGATGCTGGTGCCGTTAGTAGCATTTGACCATCAGGGACAGCGATTGGGGATGGGGGGCGGATTTTACGATCGCACACTGCAATACTGGCAGCAGCATGGCTTTTTACCGATGGGAATTGCCCACGATTGTCAGCGCGTGGAGGCATTGCCGGTGGCTGCGTGGGATGTGCCGTTGCCCGCCATTTTGACACCGTCAAAATTGTGGCAGTGGGATAACGCGTAGCGGTTTGAGAGGGGCGCGCCTTGGCGCGCCCGATGGCAGCAAATCAGTACAGCAGACGGGCGCGAATGGTGCCCGGAATCGCTTTCATCAGTTGCAGCGCTTTATCCGCCACATCTTCTTCCGCATCAATGTCGATAACCACATAGCCCATCAGCGGGGATGTTTGCAGATACTGGGCGGCAATGTTGATGCCCTGCTCAGCAAAGATCTGGTTAATCGCAGTCAACACACCTGGACGGTTTTCGTGGATGTGCAGTAAGCGGCTGGCGCTGGCAGCATGCATCGGCAGTGATACCTCTGGGAAGTTAACCGCAGACAGCGTAGAACCGTTGTCAGAGTACTTCGCCAGCTTGCCAGAGACTTCCAGACCGATATTTTCCTGCGCTTCCTGAGTAGAACCACCAATGTGTGGCGTCAGGATCACGTTGTCGAACTCACACAGCGGCGAGTTGAACGGATCGCTGTTGGTCGCTGGTTCAACCGGGAACACGTCGATCGCCGCGCCTGCCAGATGTTTGTTCGCCAGCGCATTGCACAGCGCCGGGATATCAATCACGGTGCCGCGTGCGGCGTTGATCAGCAGTGAACCCGGCTTCATCAGCGCCAGCTCATCAGCACCGATCATATTTTGCGTGGTGTGGTTTTCTGGCACGTGCAGGCTGACCACATCGCTCATATTCAGCAGGTCAGACAGATGACGCACCTGAGTCGCGTTACCCAGCGGCAGTTTAGTCTCGATATCGTAGAAGAAGACGTGCATGCCCAGGCTTTCTGCCAGCACGCCCAACTGCATACCGATATGACCGTAGCCAATGATACCCAGCTTCTTACCACGTGCTTCATAGGAGCCGTTGGCCACTTTATTCCAGATACCACGGTGCGCTTTGGCGTTGGCTTCAGGAATGCCGCGCAGCATCAGCAACATTTCACCAATCACCAGCTCAGCCACTGAACGGGTGTTAGAGAATGGCGCGTTGAATACCGGCACACCGCGTTTCGCTGCTGCACCCAGGTCAACCTGGTTGGTTCCGATACAGAAGCAACCTACAGCCACCAGCTTTTCAGCTGCCGCAAAAATCTCTTCGGTCAGTTGGGTACGGGAACGGATACCAATGAAGTGCGCATCGCGAATCGAGGACTTCAGCGACTCCGCATCCAGTGCCCCTTTATGGAATTCGATGTTGGTGTAACCTGCAGCGCGCAGATTATCCAGTGCACTCTGGTGAACGCCTTCCACCAGCAGGAACTTAATCTTGTCTTTTTCCAGTGATACCTTTGCCATTTCCCGACCCTATTCTGAATTCAATGAGGACTACCATAAGCTAGCCTTCTGCCAAAATATCAAAAATTTCGTGCGCAGCAATACAAACGATTGCCTCACCACCAGCATGCGCCCACGCTCAGGCAGCACAATGCCGTACAAAATCGTGACATGCGTGTTCCGCGAAGTACGAACCCGCGATTGATGAATCTTTTGTGACATAAGTCACCAAATTTCACCCTGGCGAGAAAAGATGTTTTGCGAATGGAAATAACCGGCGCGGGCTGCGCGCCGGACAGATCAATTAGTGATGGTTTTCACGCCATCTGCGGTGCCGATCAGCGCAACATCAGCCCCACGCGCGGCAAACAGGCCAACCGTCACCACGCCAGGCAGCGCATTGATGGTTTTTTCCAATGCAATCGGGTCAAGAATACGCAGATTATGCACGTCGAGAATAATGTTGCCGTTATCAGTGACCACGTTCTGGCGATACTCTGGCAAGCCACCCAGCTTCACCAGTTCACGTGCCACAAACGAACGCGCCATCGGGATCACTTCCACCGGTAACGGGAAATGACCCAGCACATCGACTTCTTTGGAGGCATCTGCGATGCAGACGAATTTCTTCGCCACCGCCGCCACGATTTTCTCGCGGGTCAGCGCGGCACCGCCGCCTTTGATCATCTGCATCTGTGGATTGATTTCATCCGCACCATCGACATAAACCGACAGCTCATCCACCTCATTGAGGTCAAAGATATGGATGCCTAACGCTTTGAGTTTTTCGGTCGAGGCTTCCGAGCTGGAAACCGCGCCTTCAATTTGATCCTTCATGGTGCCGAGCGCATCAATGAAATGCGCCGCAGTAGAACCGGTGCCAACGCCCACAATTGTGCCTGGCTCAACGTACTGCAACGCTGCCCAACCTACTGCTTTTTTCAGTTCATCCTGGGTCATGATATGTTTAAAACCTGTGCGACATCGAAGTGCGCGTAGTATAAAACAAGGCGTCGTAAAATTGCGCGGCTGTTGATGCATCGATTTAATCCTTTGGAAGCCAGCCCGCAAAAAACCACCGCAGCACAATATTACCGTTTTGTGGCATAGTACTTTCCATCCTGAACGAGAGAGAAAAAAATGAAACGCCCGGATTATCGAACGCTTCAGGCGCTGGATGCTGTGATTCGTGAGCGCGGCTTTGAGCGCGCCGCCCAAAAACTCTGCATCACGCAGTCCGCGGTGTCTCAGCGCATTAAACAGTTAGAGAATTTATTTGGTCAGCCGCTGCTGGTGCGCACCGTGCCGCCGCGTCCGACAGAACAAGGGCAGAAACTGCTGGCGTTATTGCATCAGGTTGAGCTGCTGGAAGAGGAGTGGCTGGGTGATGATAACAGCGGCGGCACGCCATTGTTGCTGTCACTGGCGGTCAACGCCGACAGTCTGGCCACCTGGTTGCTGCCCGCGCTGAAAGATGTGCTGGCGGATTCGCCAGTGCGCCTGAACTTGCAGGTAGAAGACGAAACCCGCACTCAGGAACGTCTGCGTCGTGGTGAAGTGGTGGGTGCGGTGAGTATCCAGCCACAGCCGCTGCCAAGCTGCCTGGTGGATCAGTTAGGTGCGCTGGATTATCTGTTCTGTGCTTCGCCCGACTTTGCCGCACGTTACTTCCCCAATGGTGTGACGCGTTCAGCTTTGCTGAAAGCCCCAGCAGTGGCGTTTGACCACCTTGATGATATGCATCAGGCGTTTTTACAGCAGAACTTTGATCTGTCGCCCGGCAGCGTGCCGTGCCACATCGTTAACTCGTCAGAAGCCTTTGTGCAGTTGGCACGTCAGGGTTCGGTGTGCTGTATGATCCCGCACCTGCAGATTGAACGCGAACTGGCGCAAGGTGATTTGGTGGATTTAACGCCAGGCCTGTATCAGCGCCGTATGCTTTACTGGCACCGCTTCGCGCCGGAGAGCCGATTGATGCGCAGCGTGACCGACGCATTGATCGCGCATGGTCATCGCGTGTTGCGCCAGGATGATGTGACGGCGTAAAAAGGTCGCCATTAATGGCGACCCTACACCGGTCGTGCGTGGTTTTGTAGGGTGCGCATTGA
>NZ_BBOC01000094.1:0-20413 GCF_001485335.1 Type-D symbiont of Plautia stali
TTACGCGGCTGGTCAACGTCGGTGCCTTTGATCAGCGCAACATGATATGAAAGCAGCTGCAAAGGAACGGTATAGAAGATCGGTGCAATCACTTCTTCAACGTGCGGCAGAGAGATAATTTTCATGCCATCACTGTCCGTAAAGCCGGCATCCTGATCGGCAAACACATACAGCAGACCGCCGCGTGCGCGTACCTCTTCAATGTTGGATTTCAGCTTCTCCAGCAGCTCGTTATTCGGTGCAACGACGATCACCGGCATATCGGCATCAATCAGCGCCAGCGGGCCGTGTTTCAGCTCTCCGGCCGCGTAGGCTTCAGCATGAATATAGGAGATCTCTTTCAGCTTCAGCGCGCCTTCCATGGCGATTGGGTACTGATCGCCACGGCCAAGGAACAGCGCGTGATGCTTGTCGGAGAATCCTTCAGCCAAGCTCTCAATCACCTTATCCTGTGCCAGCATCTGCTCGATGCGGCTCGGCAATGCCTGCAGCGCATGCACAATCTCATGCTCGGTTTGCGGCTTCATGCCGTGCAGTCGGCCAAGTTTCGCCACCAGCATCAGCAACACTGCCAGCTGCGTGGTAAATGCTTTGGTCGAGGCGACACCGATTTCAGTACCGGCTTTGGTCATCAGCGCCAGATCCGATTCACGCACCAGTGAAGAACCGGCAACGTTACAGATAGCCAGCGAGCCAAGATAACCCAACTCTTTTGACAGGCGCAGGGCAGCCAGCGTGTCAGCCGTCTCACCCGATTGCGACAGGGTGATCAGCAGGCTGTTTTTACGCACGGCGGATTTGCGGTAGCGGAATTCAGAGGCGATCTCTACATCGCAAGGGATGTTGGCCAGCGACTCGAACCAGTAGCGTGACACCATCCCAGAGTTATATGAGGTGCCGCAGGCGATAATCTGGATGTGCTCAACCTGGCTCAGCAACGCTTCGGCATTGGCACCCAGTTCGCTGAGATCGATTTGCCCGTGATTAAAACGACCGGTGATGGTGTTTTTAATCGCGTTTGGCTGCTCGTAGATCTCTTTCTGCATGTAGTGGCGATAGGCGCCTTTATCACCGGCATCGTACTGCGCAGTGGATTCGATTTCCGCGCGTTTCGCGGGTTTACCATGACGATCGATAATGGTGACTTCACGACGGGTAATCTCGGCGATATCGCCCTCTTCCAGATACATAAAGCGGCGAGTCACCGGCAGCAGGGCCAGCTGATCGGAAGCGATAAAGTTTTCACCCACGCCGCGGCCAATCACCAGCGGGCTACCGGAACGGGCGGCAACCAGCACGGAGGGATCGCGGCTGTCCATGATCACCATGCCATAAGCGCCACGCAGTTGCGGGATAACGCGCAACACTACTTCGCGCAGTGTGCCGCCCTGCTTTTGCTCCCAGTGCACCAGATGCGCGACCACTTCGGTATCGGTTTCTGAAGCGAAGCTATAGCCACGTTCGATCATCAGGGCGCGCAGTGGCTCATGGTTCTCAATGATGCCGTTATGCACAATGATGATGTGCTCAGAGATATGCGGATGCGCATTGGCTTCTGACGGCTCGCCGTGTGTTGCCCAACGCGTGTGCGCGATACCGGTACCGCCAATCAGCGGTTGCTGTTCAGCCGCTTCTGCCAGATTCGCCACTTTACCCAGACGACGCAGACGCGTCATATGGCCTTGACGGTCAACCACTGCCAGACCAGCAGAGTCATAACCGCGATATTCAAGACGACGCAGACCTTCCAGCAGAATTTCTGCGATGTCACGCTGCGCTACTGCACCAACAATTCCACACATAATAATTTCCTGACTTCATGGCTTTCGGCCATTGCGTTGTCTTTTGACCTGATTGTTCCCCGAGCCTTGTAGAGAGTTGGGGATATACCCTTCATACTTCGAGTTGCAGGTGCGTTGGCTGCGAGCGCTCACCCCGGTCACTTACTCATGTAAGCTCCAGGGGATTCACGCTCTTGCCGCCTTGCTGCAGCTTGAATTATTTTGGGTATTTTTTTCGGGCCGATCTTTGCCGACCCTTTTAAATTTATTTTTTCTTAACCGGGCGCTGCCAGCCCGATTTTTGGTTCTGTTCTTTGCGGTTGTAGACCAGATCATCCGCTAACACGTCTTTCATGACGGTGGTGCCCGCTGCAATAGTCGCGCCCGCCGCCACCGTGACCGGTGCCACCAGCTGAGTATCGGAACCCACAAACACGTTGTCGCCGATAATGGTTTTCGATTTGTTCGCGCCATCGTAGTTACAGGTGATGGTACCCGCGCCGATATTCACGCCCGCACCGATCTCTGCGTCACCGAGATAAGAAAGATGGCCCGCTTTAGAGCCTTTGCCCAAGGTGGCTTTTTTCATCTCAACGAAATTGCCGACGTGTGCCTCTTCCGCCAACTCGCTGCCAGGACGCAGACGCGCAAAGGGTCCAACCGTACAAGCGGTGGCCAGCGTGGCATCTTCAATAACGGAATAGGGGCTGATTTCACAATCATCTCCAATTACGCTGTTTTTGATGATGCACCCAGCGCCTATCTTGACGCGGTTGCCCAGCGTGACACGGCCTTCAATGATGACGTTGGTATCGATCTCCACATCACGACCATGTTGCAGGGTGCCGCGCAGATCGAAACGAGCTGGATCGCGCAGCATCACGCCCGCCAGCAGCAGTTTTTCTGCCTGCTCACTTTGGTAGGCGCGTTCAAGCGTCGCCAGTTGCAGGCGGTTGTTCACGCCATCGGTTTCACTGATACGAGCCGGATGGACGGCATTGATCACGCGACCTTCATGGTGCGCCATCGCAATGATATCGGTGATGTAGAATTCACCCTGCGCATTATTGTTATCGAGCTTGGCCAACCAGCGCTTGAGATCCCTGCCACTGG
Source organism: Type-D symbiont of Plautia stali (assembly GCF_001485335.1). Classification (NCBI taxonomy): domain Bacteria; kingdom Pseudomonadati; phylum Pseudomonadota; class Gammaproteobacteria; order Enterobacterales; family Enterobacteriaceae; species Type-D symbiont of Plautia stali. The sequence continues at coordinate 2,895 of NZ_BBOC01000094.1, forward strand.
CAATCAGGATGCCGGTGTTGATCTCAGGGATTTTCAGCTGCTCGGGTGAGGCATCTTTCTGCTCGACAATTCCGGTGACGGTGCCGTTTTCACGCACGATGCGGCCATAACCGGTTGGATTATCCAGCACCACCGTCAGCAGACCAATGCCGCCTTCCGGCTTAGCCTCGCGCAGGCGCTGCAATGTCGGCTGGGAGATCAGCGGCACATCGCCATACAGCATCAGGATATCTTCGTCATCGGCAAAGAACGGTGCCGCCTGCTGCATCGCATGGCCCGTACCGAGTTGCTCTGCCTGCAGTACCCAGTTCAGGCTGTTGTGTGCCAGCTTCTCTTGTAGCAGATCGCCACCGTGGCCATAGACCAGATGCACATGCTGAGCGCCAAGGCCGGTTGCTGCATCGATCACGTGCTGAACCATCGGTTTACCTGCCAGGGTATGCAACACTTTTGGCAGATCGGAATACATTCGGGTGCCTTTGCCAGCGGCCAGGATCACCACACTCATTGCGCTTGTAGACATAACTATCCAGACTCAATTTATCTTTCGAAAGTGTAAGGTTTACCTCTGAGATTACTACATTTTTCTCGGGGCGAAATTAGCGGATAAAGATGAAAGGGGCGAGACCGTGCGGGTGGCCGCCATAAAGGGCAATCCGGCAACGCTGTTACACGACTTTAGTGGGGTTAAATGCCCGAGCCGAAACTTACTCAGTGCAATTTGTCGTGCGGCGCAGCGGGCAAAAAAAATGCCAGCCCAATGGGCCGGCATTTCATGACGCATAAAGCCTGATTACATCGCTTTTTTGGTCAGCTCGATTACACGCAGTTTTGCGATAGCTTTCGCCAGTTCCGCAGAAGCCTGAGCATAGTCCACGTCGCCGTGGCTGCTGTTCATGTGCTCTTCTGCTTTACGTTTCGCTTCCAGCGCGCGCGCTTCGTCAAGGTCTTCACCGCGAATCGCAGTGTCGGCCAGAACGGTCGTGCTACCCGGCTGTACTTCCAGCACGCCGCCAGAGAGGTAGATATACTCCTCTTCGCCGTGCTGTTTCACGATGCGAATCATACCAGGCTTGATGGCTGTCAGCAGCGGGGCGTGGCCAGGGTAAATACCCAGCTCACCTTCGCTACCTGACACCTGGATACGCTCTACCAGACCGGAGAACATTTGCTGCTCCGCGCTGACAACGTCCAGATGATAAGTCATAGCCATACTCTTCCTCCTGGGAAACCGTTATTACAGTTTCTTCGCTTTTTCTACAGCTTCGTCGATAGCGCCGACCATGTAGAACGCCTGCTCTGGCAGGTGGTCGAATTCGCCTTCCATGATGCCTTTGAAGCCACGAATAGTGTCTTTCAGGGTCACGTACTTACCTGGAGAACCGGTGAAGACTTCAGCAACGAAGAACGGCTGAGACAGGAAGCGCTGAATCTTACGCGCACGTGCCACCAACAGTTTGTCTTCTTCAGACAGCTCGTCCATACCCAAGATGGCGATGATGTCTTTCAGTTCCTGGTAACGCTGCAGCAGAGACTGCACGCCACGCGCAACATCATAGTGCTCCTGACCCACGATCAGTGGATCCAGCTGACGGCTGGTTGAATCCAGCGGGTCAACGGCTGGGTAGATACCCAGAGAGGCGATCTGACGGCTCAGCGTAACGGTTGAGTCCAGGTGAGCAAAGGTGGTTGCTGGTGACGGGTCAGTCAAGTCATCCGCAGGAACGTAAACGGCCTGTACAGAGGTGATTGAACCGGTCTTAGTGGAGGTAATACGCTCCTGCAACACACCCATCTCTTCTGCCAGTGTTGGCTGGTAGCCTACCGCAGATGGCATACGACCCAGCAGTGCTGATACTTCAGTACCGGCCAGGGTGTAACGATAGATGTTGTCGATGAACAGCAGAACGTCACGGCCTTCATCACGGAATTTTTCCGCCATGGTCAAGCCGGTCAGTGCTACGCGCAGACGGTTACCCGGCGGCTCGTTCATCTGGCCATACACCAGCGCTACTTTATCGATAACGTTGGAGTCAGTCATTTCGTGGTAGAAGTCGTTACCCTCACGAGTACGCTCACCCACACCAGCAAATACCGAATAACCTGAGTGCTCAGCCGCGATGTTACGGATCAGCTCCATCATGTTTACGGTTTTACCTACACCCGCACCACCGAACAGACCGACTTTACCGCCCTTAGCGAACGGACACATCAGGTCGATAACCTTGATGCCGGTTTCCAGCAGCTCTTGCGAGTTAGACTGATCTTCATAAGAAGGCGCAGCACGGTGAATAGAGGAAACCTCTACAGTGGTGCCGTCTTCATTCTGCAGGTCGCCTTTCATGTCGATTGGTTCACCCAATACGTTCATGATACGGCCGAGGGTTGCTTTACCAACCGGTACCTGGATCGGTTTTTTCAGGTCGGTTACTTGCAGGCCGCGCTTCAGGCCATCAGAAGTACCCATGGCGATGGTACGCACCACGCCACCACCCAGCTGCTGCTGAACTTCCAGCACCAGACGAGCGTCACCATTTTGAACCTCAAGAGCGCTATATACCTGCGGTACTGCGTCCTGAGGGAATTCGACGTCAACTACGGCGCCGATAATCTGGACAATCTTTCCAGCTGCCATCTTGAATCCTCTACCTAATACGAGAATATCCGGCCGCGCTCGCGCGACAGGATATATGCCTGGTTAAACCGCGGAGGCTCCCGAGACGATCTCGGTAAGTTCCTGGGTGATGCTGGCCTGACGAGCTTTGTTGTAAACCAACTGCAGCTCTTTGATCAGGTTTCCGCCGTTATCGGTTGCAGCTTTCATTGCCACCATACGTGCGGCCTGCTCACTGGCCAGGTTTTCCACCACACCCTGATAAACCTGCGATTCGACATAACGGCGCAGCAGAGTATCCAGCAGCGCTTTCGGATCGGGTTCGTACAGGTAATCCCAGGTCTTCGCCTTCATCTCTTCTTCACCTTCCGCTGGCGGTAACGGCAGCAGTTGGGTAATGGTCGGAGTCTGAGACATGGTGTTATTAAACTTGTTGCCGACGATATACAGCTTGTCGATGCGACCTTCATCATAGGCCTGCAACATCACTTTTACTGGGCCGATAAGATCAGACAGTGCAGGCTTATCGCCCATACCAGTGACCTGTGCCACGATGTTGCCACCAACAGAGCCGAAGAATGAATTGCCTTTAGAACCGATAATGGCCAGATCGCTCTGTACACCTTTATCCGTCCAGCTCTTCATATCTGCCAGCAATTTTTTGAACAGGTTAATGTTCAAACCACCACAAAGCCCGCGGTCAGTCGAAACGACCAGGTAGCCGACGCGCTTAACGTCACGCTCATCCAGGTAAGGGTGCTTGTATTCCAGATTACCCAAGGCAAGGTGACCAATCACTTTGCGCATAGTATCTGCATACGGACGGCTGGCCGCCATGCGTTCCTGCGTTTTACGCATTTTGGAGGCGGCGACCATTTCCATCGCTTTGGTGATCTTCTGCGTATTTTTTACGCTTCCAATCTTGGTACGTATTTCTTTTGCACCGGCCATTAGCTTCTCCTCAAAGCCTTGCGGCCTGCCTTTTCAGACAAGCCGCCAGACATTACCAGGACTGGGTTGCTTTAAACGTTTCGAGGAGGCCTTTCAGCTTCTCTTCGATTTCGTTATTAAAGTTGCCCGCTTGGTTGATTTCAGCCATCAGCTCAGCGTGATCGCGATCCGCGAACGCCAGCAGAGCGGCTTCGAAGCTACCGATTTTCGCCAGTTCAACGTCGTTCAGGAAGCCGCGCTCAGCAGCAAACAGCACCAGACCCTGTTGCGCGACAGACATCGGCGCATACTGTTTCTGTTTCAGCAGCTCGGTCACTTTCTGACCGTGACTCAGCTGTTTACGCGTTGCATCGTCCAGATCAGATGCGAACTGAGAGAACGCAGCCAGTTCACGATACTGTGCCAGAGCGGTACGGATACCACCGGACAGTTTCTTGATGATCTTGGTCTGTGCAGCACCACCAACACGGGATACAGAGATACCCGGGTTAACGGCCGGACGAATACCGGAGTTGAACAGGTTTGATTCCAGGAAGATCTGACCATCGGTAATCGAGATTACGTTAGTCGGAACGAACGCAGAAACGTCACCCGCTTGGGTTTCAATGATCGGCAATGCGGTCAGAGAACCGGTCTGGCCTTTCACCGCACCGTTAGTGAAACGCTCAACGTAGTCAGCGCTCACGCGTGATGCACGCTCCAGCAGACGAGAGTGGAGATAGAACACGTCGCCTGGGAATGCTTCACGGCCTGGTGGACGGCGCAGCAGCAGAGAAATCTGACGGTAAGCAACAGCCTGCTTAGACAGGTCATCGTACACGATCAGTGCATCTTCACCGCGGTCACGGAAGTATTCACCCATTGCGCAACCGGCGTATGGCGCCAGGTATTGCAGTGCAGCGGATTCAGAAGCAGAAGCAACAACCACGATGGTGTTAGACAGCGCACCGTGCTCTTCCAGCTTACGTACCACGTTAGAAATGGTTGACGCTTTCTGACCAATCGCAACGTAGACACACTTGATGCCTGAATCGCGCTGGTTGATGATGGCGTCGATTGCCATTGCGGTTTTACCGGTCTGACGGTCACCGATGATCAGCTCACGCTGGCCACGGCCGATTGGAATCATCGCATCGACAGATTTGTAACCGGTCTGAACAGGCTGGTCTACTGACTGACGGTCGATAACGCCCGGTGCAATCACTTCAACAGGCGAGAAGCCGTCGTTGTCGATTGCGCCTTTACCGTCGATCGGTGCACCCAGGGTGTTCACCACACGGCCCAGCAGGCCACGGCCAACTGGAACTTCAAGAATACGACCAGTACATTTAACCTTCATGCCTTCGGCGAGGTCAGCGTACGGGCCCATCACTACTGCACCAACCGAGTCACGCTCGAGGTTCAGTGCGATAGCGTAACGGTTACCCGGCAGGGCAATCATCTCACCCTGCATCACATCGGCCAGGCCGTGCACGCGGATGATACCGTCACTTACAGAAACAATAGTACCTTCGTTGTGAGCTTCGCTCACTACATTGAACTGAGCAATGCGCTGCTTGATCAGTTCGCTGATTTCGGTGGAATTCAGTTGCATATGCTCCAGTCCCCTTAAGACTGCAAGACGTCTGCCAGACGATCAAGACGGCCGCGTACGCTACCATCAATGACCAGGTCACCCGCACGGATAACCACACCTGCCATTACAGACTTGTCAATTTTGCAATTCAGCTTAACTTTGCGTGACAGACGTTTTTCCATCGCGGCGCTGATTTTCGTCAGCTGGCTGTCACTCAGGGTACTGGCAGAAATCACATCAACTTCGGCGGTCGCTTCATAAGCGTCGCGCAGTTGAATGTACTGTTCCAGTACCGCTGGAAGTGCTGTCAAACGTCCGTTTTCCGCCATCACCTTAATCAGGTTCTGAGCGGGTTCATCAAGTTGATCGCCACACACTGCATTGAAAGATGCAGACAAAGCTTCCGGCGCGATTGCACCGGAAAGAAGATCTGCCATCTGTTCGTTGCGAGCCACTTCTGCGGCAAACGCCAGCATAGTCTGCCAGCGATCGATGCTTTGATGCTCAACAGCAAAGTCAAAAGCTGCTTTGGCGTAGGGGCGAGCTACAGTAATCAGATCAGACATCAGCCCCTCCCTCCTTACAGTTCAGCGACCAGTTTATCAACGATGTCGCTGTTAGCAGCTTCATCCACGGAACGTTCGATGATTTTCTCGGCGCCAGCTAATGCCAGCAACGCGACTTGCTTACGCAGCTCTTCACGGGCACGTGAACGCTCGGCATCAATTTCTGCCTGCGCTTGTGCCACGATGCGGTTACGTTCAGTCTCAGCTTCGGTTTTCGCTTCGTCCAGAATCTGGGCACGGCGTTTGTTCGCCTGCTCGATAATGACTTGAGCGTCTTCTTTCGCTTTCTTCAGCTGGTCGGTCGCATTGGCCTGCGCGAGATCTAAATCTTTCTTCGCGCGCTCAGCAGAAGCAAGGCCTTCAGCAATTTCTTTCTGGCGCTTTTCGATGGCAGCCATAATCGGCGGCCATACGTACTTCATGCAGAACGCGACAAACAGAATGAACGCGATGGCCTGGCCGAGGATTGTTGCATTAATGTTCACAGCACAATGCCTCTTATTAAGTTAACTTGCTCTGCCGCTATCAGCGATAGACGGCAGAATCCGTTCCTCATCACACCGGGTGCCATGAGTGAACAAGGCTACCAGGTTTAGGCGACCGCAAACATCACGTAGAGACCCAGACCTACAGCGATCATTGGGATTGCATCCACCAGACCCATTACAACAAAGAACTGCGTACGCAGCAGAGGAATCAGATCCGGCTGACGCGCTGCGCCTTCCAGGAATTTGCCCCCGAGGATGCCGATACCGATCGCAGCACCGATTGCCGCCAGGCCCATCATCACAGCGGCAGCCATGTACAGCAGATCCATATTCAGGTTTTCCATGACAGTCTCCAGTTTGTTTCAGTTAAAAGCTTAGTGTTGAGATAAAAAAATCAATGTTCTTCAGATGCCATCGACAGATAGACAATCGTGAGGACCATGAAAATGAAAGCCTGCAGCGAAATGATCAGGATGTGGAAAATGGCCCATGGCACATTCAACACCCACTGCGACCACCACGGCAGCAAGCCGGCAATCAGGATAAAGATCAGCTCACCCGCATACATGTTGCCGAACAGTCGCAGACCGAGTGAAACCGGTTTAGACAGCAGGCTAACACCTTCGAGAATCAGGTTGATTGGGATGAAGATCGGGTGATTAAAAGGCTGCAGCGTCAGTTCTTTGGTGAAGCCGCCAATGCCTTTCATTTTGATGCTGTAGAACAGAATCAAAATAAAGACGCCCAACGCCATAGACAGCGTGATGTTCACATCTGCAGACGGCACAACGCGCAGCGCTGGCAGGCCTAAATAGTGCTCACCGATAAACGGCAGCAGGTCGATAGGCAGCAGATCCATGAAGTTCATCAGGAAGACCCAGACAAAAATCGTCAGAGCCAGCGGGGCGATAAGTTTGCTTTTGCCGTGGTACATGTCGCGCACGTTGTTATCAACGAAACCGACAACCAGCTCGATAGCCGCTTGTAATTTCCCTGGAACACCGCTGGTGGCGCTTTTTGCCACTTTACGGAACAACACCAGGAAAATCAGTCCCAGTACCACAGAGAAAAACATGGAATCGATATTTAATACCCAGAACGTCGCAGGAGCGTCGTGCGGATTCACCAACTCGAAAGTACGCAGGTCCAACTGAAGGTTATTCAGGTGGTGACCTATGTATTCTTGCGGAGTAGAGATTTCTCCAGCAGCCATGATGCCTCTTACCCTTTGTTGTTAATTACAGCCGGCGCGACGATCTGCACCACCAGCACCGATAACCAAGTGATTGCGAGTGGCCAGAAGACCGCTCCAAACACACCTAACGCCACCATGAGAAGAATGACCGTCGTGAACACCTTCAACACTTCACCAAGGGCGAAGCTCCAGGCCACACGACCTTTGGCAGGCGTTTGATCCTGCAGGCGCCAGGCTAAAAACATAAACAACACATTCGGCAGCCAGGCTGCCGCTCCACCCGCGATGGCGGAGGCGCCCCAGGTGACATCTTTCAGAGTAAAGAGTGCGCCGATAATGACAAAAGTCACCAGCTGGATGACCAGCACGGTCCGGGCTAATTTCACACTGTAAAGTGACACTGACATGGCGTTGAACTCTCCTGCCCCGAACGGGGTATGTCGCGTGTCGTATAAGACTGCCTTTACTCATTTGAGTCAAGCAGCAAAAGCCGTGCAAATTATACGGGCGCCACCTGCGATTTCAATCGGTAAGTAGCGAAAAGGTGAACAATTATTTAAATTTCTTTCTGGAGGGCTATTTTTCAAAACATCACCTTCCGCGATGACTCGGTCAAAAGTCTGAAATTGCCGTGATTGCTTGCTTTTAAAGCGTGCTTTAGATCACATTATAAGCAAGACACCAGCGGTTTAATTTGTATTAAACGTGAATTTTAAGATTTCAAAGCCTGTCAATATTGTTCTAATTCATCAAGATAGAATAATCCATCCAACATCACGCTATGATTTACGATAAAAACACTCTATTGACATCAAAGGCCGCAATAAAACGTAAAACTGATATTACGCACGCCGATTTATTGCAGAGTTATATTTTCACGCGTGACTATTTGGCCAGGTAAATACAGGCAATAAAGTGATCTATCTGATAATGAAATGTGAATTATTCGTTAAATGTAACAAGCTTTTTCAGATAATTTCCGTGGCGGATGTTAACGGCTATCCCCTGCCCTACCGAAAAAAAGCTTTTGACTGAAAGTGTTTAAATGCTGTTTTTTTATTCAGCCGGTTTTCGAAGACAAAGGGTACTGATTGTCCTAAATCCGCACCCTTTTTAAGGCTATTGGCATTTAATCACCACCAGATGGCGCTCACCATCCAGTTCAGGTACGCGCAGCGACTCGATTTTCTCGACCGTAAAGCCCGCAGGTAAGGCCGCTATTTCATCATCAGGACGCACACCCTTCAACGCGTAGAAGTAACCTGAAGGGCCCGGCAGATGGTGACACCAGATCAGCATATCTTCCAGCGAAGCAAACGCCCTACTGATCACGCCATCAAACGGTGGCTCAGCGGGGAACTCCTCCACACGGCTCTGTACAGGGGTGATGTTAGTAAGCCCTAACTCATGCTGCACCTGACGCAGGAAACGGATTCGCTTGCCTAAGCTATCCAGTAAGGTGAAATGCGCTTGCGGGCGCACAATGGCCAAAGGAATACCCGGTAATCCTGGCCCCGTTCCCACATCAATAAAGCGCTCACCCTGTAAATGCGGTTCGACCACCACGCTGTCGAGAATATGGCGCACCAGCATCTGCTGCGGGTCGCGCACCGATGTCAGGTTGTAGGCTTTGTTCCACTTATGCAGCAACTCAACGTAGCCAACCAGCTGCTGTTTTTGTTGATCGGTAAGGGAAATGTTTGCTGCAGCAAGCAGCTGGGAGAGTTTGTTAATCACAAGGATAATTCCATTAACGGGGGCGAGTCATCTCGCCCCGAAGTCTGTCAGGCGCTTTTACGCAACAGGCCCTGTTTTTTCAGGTAGATCAGCAAAATGGAGATGGCCGCTGGTGTGATACCTGAAATGCGCGAAGCCTGACCAATTGAGGTTGGCTTATGATCGTTCAGTTTCGCGATCACTTCATTCGACAGGCCATTGACCTGACGATAATCGAGATCGACTGGCAGCAAGGTGTTTTCATTGCGCTGCTGGCGATCAATCTCTTCCTGCTGGCGCGCAATATAGCCTTCGTACTTCACCTGAATCTCAACCTGCTCTGCCGCCTGAACGTCGGTCAGCGCCGGACCGTAGCTCGGTAACGTCATCAGTACATCGTAGGTCATTTCCGGACGACGAAGCAGGTCTTCACCGCTGGCCTCTTTGGTCAGTGGCGCGCTGATCACCGTATTCACTTCTGCCACGTTGTCAGATTTTGGGTGTACCCACAGATCGCGCAGTCGCTGGCGTTCTTGTTCAATCGTCTCCAGCTTCTGGTTGAAGCGTGCCCAACGCGCGTCATCAACTAAGCCCAGTTCACGGCCCGCCTCGGTCAGGCGCAGGTCGGCGTTATCTTCGCGCAGCATCAAGCGGTATTCCGCGCGCGAGGTGAACATGCGGTACGGCTCTTTGGTACCCAAGGTGCAAAGATCGTCGACCAACACGCCGAGGTAAGCCTGATCGCGGCGTGGCGCCCAGCCCTCTTTGTCTGCTGATGCACGTGCGGCGTTCAAGCCCGCCAGCAGACCTTGCGCTGCGGCCTCTTCATAACCGGTCGTGCCGTTGATTTGGCCGGCAAAGAACAAGCCGTGAATAAATTTGCTTTCCAGCGTCGGCTTCAAATCACGCGGATCGAAGAAATCGTACTCAATGGCGTAGCCAGGGCGCACGATCTTCGCATTCTCCAACCCTTTCATCGAGCGCACGATCTGCATCTGCACATCAAATGGCAGGCTGGTCGAGATACCGTTCGGATAGATTTCGTTGCTGGTCAGGCCTTCCGGCTCAAGGAAGATCTGATGGGCGTTACGATCGGCAAAGCGCATCACTTTGTCTTCGATCGATGGGCAGTAACGTGGGCCGATTCCTTCGATGATCCCGGCATACATCGGGCTACGATCGAGGTTGTTACGGATCACATCATGGGTCTGTTCGTTGGTGTAGGTGATCCAGCACGGTACTTGCTGTGGATGCTGAGAAACGTTGCCCATAAACGAGAACACCGGCATCGGTGTATCACCATGCTGAGGGGTCAGCACGGAAAAATCGATAGTACGCGCGTCAATACGCGGTGGCGTACCGGTTTTCAGGCGATTAACACGCAGCGGTAATGCACGCAGACGTTTAGCCAATGGGATGGATGGCGGGTCGCCTGCACGGCCACCGCTGTAATTATCCAGACCAATATGAATTTTGCCGTCGAGGAATGTTCCGACAGTCAGCACCACGCTCTTCGCCCGGAATTTTAATCCCATTTGCGTCACAGCACCGACCACCCGATCGTTCTCGACGATCAGATCATCAACCGCTTGCTGGAAGATCATCAGGTTCGGTTGGTTTTCCAGTGCCGTACGAACGGCCTGACGATACAGCACGCGGTCTGCCTGAGCACGTGTAGCACGTACCGCAGGACCTTTGCTCGCGTTTAGTATCCTAAACTGGATGCCGGCCTGGTCAATTGCTGTGGCCATCAAACCGCCTAAGGCATCCACTTCCTTCACCAGATGTCCCTTTCCGATACCACCGATCGCTGGGTTGCAGGACATTTGTCCAAGCGTATCAATGTTATGGGTGAGTAACAGCGTTTGCTGACCCATTCGGGCAGCGGCCATCGCGGCTTCTGTGCCCGCATGACCACCACCGATTACGATGACGTCAAAGGGTTCTGGATAAAACATGAAGTGGGTCCTCGTTAGTGTTCGGACAGGGATCGTTGCCCTGGGCGGTGGATTCTACTGAAATTCTGTCTGCTGCGAAAGCCGCGGGATCCTGCGGTTTAAAAGAAAGGATCTTTATTCTTTTATATGATCTCTCTGTTAGATCTCTTATTAGGATCGCACCGGGCTGTTGATAACCCAGAAAAGCCTATTTTTTACAGAGAATTAGAGAGGATCACTTGCTGTTAATGATCGGTGATCCTGATCCGTATAAGCTGGGATCAAACAGGCTACTTATACACAGATGAAAAAAGCATCATCGGTTGTTCTTGGGATAACTACCGGTTATACGCAAGATTAAGGCTATGTTATCCACAGTCAGTGGCATAAAAAAAGCATAAAACAGTGCATTAATCTGGGGATCGTTCTTTTTTCCCGATCCCCCACTCTCTGAGATCGTCTTAAATCTGGGTTTTCCAGGTGGTAACCCACACTTCTGCCGGATCTTCTGGAATCTCATGCTCCAGCACGTCGATCTCAAGGCGATCGCCAATGCGAGTGGCACCGAGTTGGTTTAACTGCTCTTCCAGCAGCTTGATAGCGCCGCAGAAAAGATCATATTCATGATTTCCGATACCCACTGCGCCATATCGGACGCCAGACAGATCCGGTTGTGTCTCTTGCAGTGCTTCATATAAAGGAAGCAAGTTGTCAGGCAGTTCCCCCGCACCGTGCGTCGAGGTGACAATCAGCCAAATTCCTTCCTGCGGCAGTTCATCCAGCTCTGGGCCATGCAGCACCTCGGTTGAGAAGCCCGCTTCCTGCAGTTTTTCTTCCAGATGTTCGGCAACATATTCGGCGCTGCCAAGGGTACTTCCACTGATTAAGGTAATATCGGCCATGATGATCTCCCGCACTAAAGGCGAGCATTGTACGCTGTGATCAAGCCGTGATCCACCTGTGGAAAACAGGGTTAATACCAGAAAGCATCAGGCGACAAGGCGCATCACGCGTGTGATCCGCCTGGGATAAGGTTGTGCACAATAAAAGGGGATTTTAAGGCTTAATGGTGCGCATGATCGGGTTTTGTAACGAGATCAGCGTTTCAGTGGACTGGATTTCATCAATGGTCTGGATCTTGTTGATCAGCACCTGTTGTAAGGCATCAATTGATCGGCACATCACCTTAATAAAGATGCTGTAGTGGCCGGTGGTGTACCAGGCTTCGACGACTTCATCCAGCGCTTCCAGTTTGCTCAGGGCGGCGGGATAATCACGCGCACTCTTCAAAATAATGCCGATAAAGCAGCACACATCAAAGCCAAGCTGACGCGGATCGATTTCCACGCGCGTGCCCAAAATAATTCCCGCTTGTCGCATTTTCTCGACGCGTACATGAATGGTGCCGGGGCTGACGTTGAACTGCTTGGCGAGTTCGGCATAAGCGGTGCGCGCGTTCTCAAGTAGTGCATTGAGAATGCCGCGATCAAGGTTATCCAGTTGCAGTTGTTCCGCCATCATCCATCCTCTTTGAGTTCTTCTTCTATGAACAGTGGAGAATGTGCAGCAAATTAGCAGTGCAGGCAAGATGCAGACCACGCGCGTGACGCAGTCTGCACGCTTTTTTTAACGCTTACGCCAGATTGTTAGCTGCGCTTGAGTATGTTGAAACTTACGCGCTGTCTCGCGGATAACGAAAGGCACATCCTGTGGCGTGCCCACTTCTTCGAACTTATCACGCAATAAACGCTGTAGAGCCTGGTAGGTTGTCAGTGCCTCGCCGTTCTCGCGGACGCCACCCAGCCAATTTTCTTTTGGCGTAAACTCTTCTAACCACGTGTAGGGCGAAGAGAGCACCAGCAGTCCGCCAGAACGGATCATAGGGGTAATGTCTTGCAGGAAACGTTGAGGTTGGCGCAGACGATCAATCAAGTTGGACGCCAATACCAGATCGTAACGATCCGGCTGAGGTTTAAGGTTACAGGCATCACCCTGCACAAACTGAATACGTTGTGCCTGCTCGCTGTCGAGGTTGAAATCTTTCAGGCGCACCTGACGATACTCCACCAGATCCCCCTCTTCCGGTACTACGTAGCGGAAATCTTCACCGGATGTTAGCTGTAGCGCCACATCAATGAAGCGCGCGGAATAATCCATACCCGTTACGGCATCAAAATGGCGCGCCAGCTCAAAACTGGCACGGCCGGTGGCGCAGCCGATATCCAACGCCTGACCGCGCACCGGGCAGTGTGGTAACAGTTTTTCCACCAGCGCCGCGGCATAATTAGGCACATCGTAATAGCTGGGACCGTACTGAAAATCGAGGTACTGCGACACCATGCTGTCAGTTTCATACGGATTGAGTGCCATGGTTTCCTGGTGTGAAGACACCACATAGCGGAAACCTGCATGCTGGAAGAAATGACGGCGGAACGCATAGCGCGCAGATTTCAACGCCTCGTTACCGGTGGAGATCCAACTGCCACCTTTAATCAGTGCATGTTTGCCATCAAAGGTCGGCGTAGAGAAATCATCGTACAGCGGATGAACCTTAAAGCCTTCAAATCCGTTGGTGGGTGTGGTGGTCCATTGCCAGACATTGCCGACGATGTCGTAAAATTCGCCCTGAGCAAAACCATCCACCGGATTGGAGGAGGCCCAGTACGCGAGATTGATATTGCCCGGTGCCTTATGCCAGTCAGGTTGGTCGCCGCTGACTTGTTCACGCAGTTGCGCCCATTCTGCTTCGCAAGGTAGCTGGATTGATTTGCCGGTTTCTTCCGCTAACCAGCGACAGAACGCAGCGGCTTCCAGTTGATTAACTTCAGCGGGCCAATCCCACGGCATGGTCACTTCTTCAGTCATCAAACGCAGTTTTAGCTGATCGGGTTGTGAAATATCACCAACCCAAAAGGTTGGCATCTGCGCGCCAGAAAATTCGCGCCAGCTCCAGCCTTCGTCATCCCACCAGCGGCGCTCGTTGTAGCCATTCGCCGCGATAAAACGGTAAAACTCGGCGTTGCTGACCAGCATCTTACTGGCTTTAAAGGGTTTGAGATCGACCACCTGGCTGCCGTATTCATTATCCCAACCGTAGGTGTCGTCCGTTTTTCCCTGCTGGACGTGACCACCGGGCATCGCGATCAGCGAATTAGCCGGAACCGAGCTGCGATCGTGTCGTGCCTGCGGGCAAACGGGCCAATGTGGCTGAGGTTTTACCCAGTCAATCGGCAACTGGCGGATTAGCACGCTGGAGGTTTCCAGGTGAATACGCTCGTGTTCGATGCCCATCAAAATCACCCATGCTGGGCTATCCCAGGTTATAGGCAGTTCCAGCGGCATCGTGCGAATGAACTCACTCACCAGGCTTTTCACTTTGCCACGATAATCGCGGACTTCTTCAATGGTTGGCCACGCATAATGGCTGTCGTTGAGGTCATCCCAGCTCATCTCATCCACGCCGATCGCCATCATCGCTTCGATGCGATCGTCTACGCGATCCTCCAGATAGCGCCCCGCCATGAGCTTATTCATATAGAAAGTGGCGGTGTGGCCAAAGTAGAAGATCAGTGGATGGCGCAAGGAGATGGCTTTATTGAAGAAGGCGCGATCGTCAGCCAGGCAATCAAACAGGCTTTCGTAGAGATCCCAGGTTTGGGTGAAATACGTCAGCAACTCGCTCCGTTTTTGTTCGGTGTTTTGACCGGAGAGCTGCAACGTGCGGGTGGGTGCAGGAAGTTGGGCGGTAGTCACAAAATGCTCCAGATGCTCAGTGTGCGAATTAATCACTATAGCAAATAAGCATTTCTGCCAGATGAATTAGCGTTTCCAGCGGCGCAGCAGGCGGCTTTTCAGGCCAGTATCAAAGCGCCAGATATGATCGAAGATGCGCAGAATACCCGGCTTACCGTGGAGCGACATCGCCACCGCATGAAAACGCTGTTGATGCTGGCGTTGACGTTGTTTGATGGTGTTAATCGTCTCATCAGGTAAACGTTGGGCGATAAAGTCTGACACGATCACCGCATCGGCTTCGTCCCAGACGGGGCCTTCCATGCGTTTCACCACTGCGGCGAGGCAGGCGGCGAGATCGGTGCCACCACGAAAACGTTGGCTGAGAAAACGGATAGCCTGCTCAATGCCGCTATCGGCCGTTAGCTCGTAGCCGATCACCTCATGGGCGAACAGCATGATATAGCAGCGGCGTTTATCGGCTAATGCCACTTTCAGCAGCGCCAGGCAGAAGGCTTTCGCACAGCGTTCATTGAATCCGCCCATGGAACCGGAGGTATCGACGCAGACGATAAAAGGCCCACGCGGTTGTTCTTCATGCTGCTGGTGGCTGACGGGACGCAGCGTGACTTTTTCGTGCCAGGCATCGCCTTGCAACTGATAAGTCAGCAGACGTTTCTCAACCAGGCGGCGATAGAACTCCAGCTCCAGTTCACTGATGCTCAGTGCCGCCAGTTCGGGCGGCAGCAGGCGCAGCACATCATCACTTTGGTGAATGCCACTCACTTCTTCCGGTACATTGTCTGGCTCACGTACCCACTGGTGAAATTCTTCCAGCGGGGCATCCTGAGAAGGTACCGATTTCGCCTCACGGCTGCGCCCCAACTGCTGCGCCAGTTTCATTAACTCCGGCTGCTGGGCGAGAAAATCGCCATATTGCACGATCAGCTCGTAATCACCGTGCTGCAGCGGCGCTTTGCTCATGTCCCATAAACGTCCGGCGGCGGCTTCGTCATCATCAGTCAGAATCGGTGCCAGTTGGCCGCTGATCGCCATTCGTTGTTGCAGTTCGGCCATCAGGCGTTCGCGCTGCTCTTCCAGGATGGTTTCGTTGAGTGTCAGAGTTTGCAGCGTCAGACTCAGACGCCAGCGTTGTAGAAACAACGTATGTTGCGCATTGCTCAGCTGCTCATTTTCATTGTGCAGCAGCAGTTTGCTGGCTTCTTCGATAAACGGCGATGGCAGGCTTTTGAGTTGCGAGATGATGTGGGGAAGCTGTTGGGTGAAATCCCGCGTACTGAGTAACTGCATTTGCTGGAACAGCTGGAACTCCTGCGCCAGCGCTTCGGGCACCGGCGTGGTTTTCATCTGTTCGGCGATTTCGCTGCGCCAGCGAGGCAGATCGCGCATCATTGCCTGCTTCAGGCTAGGGAATTTCTCAAAAAAAAGGGCCAGTTGGGGTGACGCGAGCAGCGCGATAATCAATTCTTCGATTAACTCTGTTTCGCCAATCGACAACAGCGCGCTCAGCGTCTCCAGTGAAATCATTTTTTCGCCTGTTTCAGCTGTTCCGCCACATCCTGCAAGCTGGTCTCGATGCGTGCCAGCCAGTCATCACTGATAAACAAGCAACGTTGATGTTGGCTAAACAGCGTGCGCTGTGCACGTAATTGCGCATCCAGCGCGTCATACTCTTCGACGATTTCCTGCGGTATTTCACTGCTGCTGCTGGCGCCGGGCAGCGTCAGGCGTGTTGATTGCAGGCTGACATCACGCAGTGTCAGGCAATGATGCGCATCCACCAGCAAATCAAGCGTTTGCCCGAAGCCAATGCCATTCAACTTGCCGCGAATTTCGCCACCTTTCATCAACCATTGATTCAGCGCTTCACGCGCAATCAGGACGTGCGTCACCTGCATATCGTGCAGCGTCAACGGTTGTTGCAGCATTAAGGTGAGCTGTTCATCGCCAATCGAAGCGGGCAATTCGTAATGCGGTTTACGGCTGAACATGCCGCTGTGTTTTTCCAGCGTCAATGCCTGTGCCACGCTCTGCTGCTGTTGCAACGCCAGGCGGCGAGCTTTGATTTGCTGGAGCTTATGCAACATCGGTTGCTGCTGCCACGCGTGTTGGGTCATCAGCGCGTCAATTTCGCGATCCAGCAGTTGCATCGACGCTACGTCATGCCACAGGCAATCCTTCAACAGGATGAGATCGATCGGGCCGATGCTCACGCGGCCGCTGTAAAACGCACTGGCCTGCAGCAGATGAATGGCTTTTTTCCAGCGACGGTCGGAGATGTAAGGCGCGCTGGGTAAATTCTCCAGTTGCTGACGCAGCTGATAAATCAGTTCAAAAACATGGTCGGGCAAGCTGACCTGGCTGATGCCTTTCTGCCACTGATGATACTCTTCATCGCTGATACGCAGCGCTTCCGTCACGGGATTATCGTTTTCATCCTGCTGGTGGGTCAGCATGCTGCGGAAGTTTTGCTTCTCATGCACGTTATCCAGCCACAGACGGATCAGCATACGGTCATACAACGCTTCCAGTCCGCTGTCGGTTTCGGGCAGTTCGTTAGAGGCGGTGACCAACAAGCGCATCGGGATTTTTTCTTCGCTGTCACCGTTGCGGAAGCGGCGCTCGTTGATGGCGGTCAGCAGCGTGTTCAAAATAGCCGGGCCGGCTTTCCAGATTTCATCGAGGAAAACAATCTCAGCATCTGGCAGGTAGCCTTTGGTCAA
>NZ_BBOC01000095.1:0-20303 GCF_001485335.1 Type-D symbiont of Plautia stali
CAAGTAGAGATTGACCACCACCGCGGCAGCATCCATCTGTAGGGCAGCAAGAATGGGCTCATCAGGATTGTGCAACACGGCCCACATCTCCCGATGACGCGCAGCGTTATAGGCATTACCGACATCGGTACGCATCACCAACGCCGGTTTGCGTCCGGCGACGCGCTGTAGGAGATCGGCCTGACCATAGTTCACCTGAATCGCATCGGGCTGCGCGGCGATCAGGTTTTCCATCACGCCCTCAATATTTTCTAAGCCAATCAGGAAATCAGGCTCGTTGGCGATGCCGTGGTCGATCGCCACGTCAAGGCATTTACCGTGCTGAAACAGGCGGTTCATGCGGACTTTATTGGTTACTAACATGTCGTGTTTCCTCCTGAAAAATCGTGGGATTAAGGTGAGTCAGGCCGTGCCATTGCGCCAGACGGGCGCAACTCTGATCCAGATGCTGCCTGCGGTGGCTGTCACTCCAACCCAGCGTGTTGGCTAAAAGGTGTGATATCTCTTCCACCAGCGGCAAGGTCAGTTCGCCGCAGATGGCCAAGGATGTGCGTCGCACCAGCAGATCTTCCAACTGTTGTACCTGCTCGTGCTCAATCAGATAACGCAGTTCCAATGCGCTGTACTCGCTATGATGTTGCAGCGGTTGTTCGCCTTGTTGCTGAATCCGTTGCAGAATGGGCAGAGCGCGACTGCCGTAGCGCTTCGCCAGTAATGACACGCGAGGCAGCGGCAGATCATATTGTTGCGCCAGTTGCGTCAGCCAGCGCGTTTGCCCGGAAGGTGCCGGAAAGTCACGGCCGCCACCGATAGGCATATCGCCGCTCGATTGACGCCGTTTTTCACCCACCAATCGCAATACCCGGTCTGCTGCCTCCTCACCAAACTGACGGAATGTGGTCCATTTCCCGCCCACCAGACACAGTACGCTGTACGCATGCGCCGCATCTGGCGGCAACAGCACCAATGAGTGATTACGGGATATCTGCCCGTTCACTTTTGCATCGCTGGCGGGCAGGGGGCGGACACCACAGAAGGTGTAGAGGATGGACGATTCTGGTACCACCACATTGGGGAAGACGAAGCGTAGCGATTCGAGGATGTAGGCTTTCTCATCCTCTTCACACACCACGCTATCGGGGTCGTCAACACGGATGTCGGTAGAACCTAACAGCACTTTGCCGAACCACGGGAACATAATGCACACCCGACCTTCCTGGTTTTCGAAATAGACCATCTCGCCGTCGAGCATGTGCAGCAATTCGGGATGGTCGATAATCAGGTGCGAACCCTTGGTGCCGCCAATTAATCTCGCCGTGGTTTCCGTGGGGACCAATCGCTGATTAAGCTGATCAATCCACGCACCGCCAGCATTCACCAGCACATGGGGTTGCAGCGTAAAACGCTCGCCGCTGAATGCATCCTGAAGCGTGACGGATTCGCCATTGGTGCTGACTAACTGAAGATAGTTCAGCGCCAGCGCGTCGGGGCAGGCGCGTTCGGCATCCTCTATCAATTCATAGCCTAAGCGTTCGGGGGCACTGATCCACGCATCATAGTAGCTGGCGCTGTACTTCACCCACGGGGCAAAACCGGGCCAGCGGTCCCGCGTTGCGGCTTCTGCGCGTACCTGATGTTTAGGCATCGAACCATATTGTCGCGTGTAGATATCGTAAAGGCTCAGGCCCGTTTTGATCAGCAAAGCCCCCCGTCGGGTAGGTTTATCACTGAGTCGAAGAAAGCGACGAGTGGCATTGATTAGCCCCCCACCGAGATTGTCGATTGGCACCGTGGTGCGCAGCGGGAAAACGTAATGTGAGGCGTTTTTCAGTAGCCGGTCACGCTCGGTCACGGACTCTTTTACCAGGGTAAATTCACCGGTTTCCAGATAACGTAATCCGCCGTGAATCATGCGCGATAGCGCGCCGCTGGCGGCCTGACACCAGTCGCCTTTCTCCACCAAAATTACCGGAATGCCCTGTAGCGCCAGTTCACGAAAGGTGCTGATACCATTAATTCCCCCGCCGACAATTAACACGGGGGCCGTGGTGCGCTGTCGTAGCGCGTTAAGTCGTTGTTCGCGTGTTGCGTTATTCTCCATGGGTTGCTCCCCGGCTCGTGGCCATCTTCATAAGCGCAGATAGATAAATCGTTGACGCAAAAAGAGGTGAGGGTTAATGGAAGCTGCAATTGTTGTGATTACACTCACAAAGAGAGCTTTATCGAAGGTTCAGGCTAAGCGCTTTCAGTAGGGCTGAATTTCGTTTCGTGGCAAAATAGTGACTTAACTAAAATATAAGGGATTATCATGCAATTACCAAAAACACTCAGTATTTTGGCTCTCATAATGAGCAGTAACTCTTTCGCACAAACCCCCGCGCCGGACACGATTATCAAACCCCTGATGCAGCAATACCAGATTCCCGGCATGGCTGTGGCCATTCTGCATAACGGTAAAACGGAATTTTATAATTACGGTGTGGCATCTAAAGAGACTCAACAACCGATCACGCAACAGACGCTGTTTGAGATTGGTTCGTTGAGCAAAACCTTTACCGCAACGTTGGCCAGCTACGCCGCGCAGCAGAAAAAACTGCAATTCAGCGATAAAGCCAGCACATGGTTGCCTGAACTCAAAGGCAGTGCTTTCGATCAGGTATCACTGCTGAATCTCACCACCCACACCTCCGGCACACCTTTGTTCGTGCCGGATGCGGTCACCAATCAGCAGCAGTTAATGGACTGGTACAAACACTGGCAGCCTGATGCAAAGCCCGGCACTGTGCGCGTCTATTCCAATCTTGGCATTGGTATGTTGGGGATGATTGCTGCGAAAAGTTTGCAACAGCCTTTTATCAGCGCAATGGAAAAGCAGCTTTTACCGGCCATGGGCATGCACCACAGCTATGTGCAGGTGCCGGCGTCAGCAATGGGGCAGTATGCGCAGGGGTATAACAAGCAGGATAAACCGGTACGTGTTACACCGGGTCCGTTGGATGCAGAGTCTTATGGACTCAAATCGACCTCATCAGATTTGATTCGCTGGTTGTCGATCCAATTGGATGAGCAAAAAGTCGCACCTGACTGGCAGCAAGCCATTGCTCGCACGCATCAGGGTTACTACCAAACCGATGCATTTACGCAAGCAATGATGTGGGAGTATTACCCGCTGCCCGTCACCGCGCAGCAACTGGTTGAGGGCAATAGCGGGCAACGCATTATGAAAGGGATGTCTGCGACACTGATTTCGCCACCGCAGCCTGCGCCACAACAGGCATGGTTCAACAAGACCGGTTCCACTAACGGTTTCTCGACTTACGCCGTGTTTATCCCATCGCAAAAAATCGCGGTGATCATGCTGGCGAACAAATGGTTCCCGAATGACGATCGCGTTATCGCAGCGGATAAAATCATCGAGCAATTGAATAAGTAGCTGTGATCGCAGGGCGCAGTGCTTGCACAGCACCCTCAATGCTATTTGCGCGCATCCAGTGCCAGTTTAACTGCCATTCCCGCCAGAACCGTACCCATGAGCCAACGCTGCATGCGCTGCCAACTGGGACGAGCCAGCAAAAAGGTTGAAACCTGGCCTGCGGTGGTGATGAAAATCGCGTTAACCGTCAGGCTAATCACAATTTGTGTGACACCCAGCACCAGCGATTGCATTAACACGCTGCCGTGATCCGGGGTAATGAACTGTGGCAGGAGAGATAAAAACATCATGGCGATTTTGGGATTCGCAAGATTCGTGAGAAATCCCATGGTGAAAAGTTTACGGTGGTTATCGGCCGGCAGGTCGCGCACCGCAAACGGGGATCGGCCACCCGGTTTCAATGCCTGCCACGCGAGATAAAGCAGATAGAGCGCACCGCCGAAGCGCAGCGCGTCGTACGCCCACGGCACCGCTAGCAACCAAGCGGTGATCCCCAGTGCCGCGCACAGCATGTAAAACACAAAACCTAACGCCACGCCGCCTAACGAGATATATCCAGCACGCTTGCCCTGGCACAGCGAGCGGGAAACCAGATAAATCATGTTTGGGCCGGGGGTCAACACTAATCCTAATGCCACCAAAGCAAAGGCTAACCAACTGGATAATTCAGGCATGCGTCACTCCTTGCGTTCATCATCAGCGATTATGACGCGAATGTTTTGGTGCAGGCAACGCACATTTAGGACTGACAGCAGGAATAAGCTGAGTTAACGTAAATCTGTTTTTTTATTTAATAGGGAGATGAATATGACGGTTCCTGTTGTTGCATTGCTAACCGCTAAACCAGGCTGTGAAGATAAAGCTGAGCAATTATTCCGAGGCGTGATTGAAGAGACGTTACAGGAAGAGGGATGTATCACCTACCAGCTGAATATCGACAGCAAAAACCCATGCCGCTTTGTCTGGACCGAGGAGTGGGCAAGCCAGGAATTACTGGATAAGCATCTCAATGCCCCCCATATTGTTAAGTTGTTTGCCGATCTGGAACCATTACTGGAGCAGGCGGAAGTGGTGGCATTGAAAAAAGTGGCGGGTGGTAATGCCTGATACAGAATAAGCAGATTTCGGTCTGCTTTTTTATTTTTCTGAATGTAGCGAGTCTGACATGGGATGTTTTGGTTCGGTAAGCAGAGCAGAGAATTTACGCTGGAAAAATAGTTCACCTTTATTACCTGAATTTCACTTTCATGAAATTCACCGCGCCAGGATGCATGCAGACAGTGCGCCCACGATTATCCAGGCGCTGAAGCAATTCGATATGCAGCAGGATGTGATTGCACGCACCCTGATGGCGATTCGAAAATGGCCTGAGAAACTCTTACCCGGCTTCACACCTCAGGATTTTAACCTGCGTCGATTTACCTTACTCAATGAATCTGCAGAAGAAATCACCTTCGGGCTGGTCGGGCGCTTCTGGCGTCTGGATATGGGGCTGGAAGCGATTAACGATGCACAGGATTTTATACGGCATGACAACCCATTGCATGCGCGTTTAATCGTGCGCAATCAGGTCTTTCAGCGATCGGTTGGCGAGTATGAGGTGATGACCGAAACCTTCATTTACTGCCCGACGCCACAGGTAAAGCGTCGCATGCTTCCCTACTGGCTGACCATCCGTCCGGCCAGCGGTTTGATTCGTTTGCGCATGCTTAAACTGGTTCAGCAGAATATTAACGGAGAGATGAAGTGAGAACGCAAAAACGTTGTATGGGTTATGTCGCGATAGTGGTGGATGATTACGACCGCGCTATTGAATATTACACGCAAAAATTAAGTTTTCATTTAATCGAAGATACGCCACAGCCCGGTAAGCGTTGGGTGGTGGTGAATCCGAATCCGCAAAGTGACTGTAATCTGTTATTAGCGCAGGCGTCTAATGAGCGTCAGCAAAGCTTTATTGGCAATCAGTGTGGCGGCCGTGTGTTTCTGTTTTTGCAGACTGACGACTTCTGGCGTGATTATCAGCAGATGAAAGCCAACGGGGTAACTTTCTGTGAGGAACCACGTGAAGAGGAATATGGCACCGTGGTGGTGTTTGAAGATATTTATGGTAACCGCTGGGATCTTTATCAGAACAAATAATGGGCCCGACGCTCTGTCGCTCAGTTAAGTCAAAAGAACTTGTATGCTGGTGCGCATAAATGCGCACCCTACGAAAATCGCAGCCATTTTTACTGATGTGCGTAAATGCGCGCCCTTCGAGAAACCGCTTCCATTCTTGTAGGGGCGCCATTCATGGCGACCGCCGTAAGTTGAACAGATAAGACCCTGAAACTGCGTATCGTCATCCTCAAAAATTCGTACGGTCGCCACGGGTCGTCGGATGAGAGATCACTAAAAACTCCACCGGGGATGCTGAATCATTACGCGCCTGATGTGGCGCGTCAGGAGGAATTTCAATCCCTTGCTGTGCCTGCAATCGGTGATATTCACCCTGTAATTCCATCGTCAGCTCACCGCTCAATACAAAGAAAAACTGACGAGATACAGAGTGGTAATGACGCTGTTCGGCACTGCTTGCCGGCATTCTTTCATGGATCACCAGCATGTCCTGGCGCTCAAGCAGCGTCCAGCCATCACAATTGCCGCCCCAAATATAATGTGGTGCATTCTCTTTAGAAATCATGGTGTTTCCTTTTGGTGCGGAAAATTCATCAACGCCTTGTTTTAACATTAACGGTAGAACAAGCAAACAGTTGCAGCACGGCATTTTAACTGCCAGTACCGCGGACAGGTTCCTGCAATTCGTTAGCAGAATAACTGTGATTCCGGTCATAAAACCAAGCGCAGGCGATTGGCGTAATTTTGTTCTTTTGTTATGAATGAAACTATATTATGTTTCAAACGAAACAAAGCGGAGCAAAAACATGAACACTATCTTTACCTCAGAACAACAACCCGAAGATTTCAAAACCAACGTGCGTCTGATGAAAAAGGTCCTCAGAGAGCAAATCGGTGATGTCGAGGGGCTATTTGAGCAAGTCAGAAGCAAAATTGTCAGTGAACTTCAGGCCGCGCGGGCTGAAGAGGCGCAAAACGGCACAGCATGGCCGCAGGTAACCGCACAAGATATTGCAGAAGGCCGAGTAAGCGATGAGGTGAAAAATCATATTCGCCGCCGCGGTTGTGTGGTGGTCAAACAGACCTTCAAACGCGATCAGGCGCTGGCCTGGGATGAATCCATGCTCAAGTACCTCGACGACAACGATTTTGACCAGGTTTACAAAGGGCCGGGCGATAACTTCTTCGGTAACCTGGATGCGTCACGCCCGGAAATCTATCCGATTTACTGGAGCGATGCACAGATGTCGGCACGTCAAAGCGATGCCATGGCCAAAACTCAGTCGTTCCTCAATCGGCTGTGGATCTTCGAATCAAATGGCACACGCTGGTTTGATCCTGATGTCAGCATCATCTATCCCGATCGTATCCGTCGTCGTTTACCGGGTACTACCTCAAAAGGGCTGGGCGCACATACTGATTCCGGCGCGCTGGAGCGTTGGTTGCTGCCTGCGTACCAACAGGTGTTTGGCAAGATCTTCAACAATCAGTTCGATCAATATGATCCATGGGATGCGGCTCACCGCACGCAAGTGAATGAGTACCAGGCGGGCACCACTACTAAGTGTTCGGTATTCCGTACCTTCCAGGGCTGGACTGCACTGTCAGACATGCAATTGGGTCAGGGCCTGCTTCACGTGGTGCCAGTTCCAGAAGCGATGGCGTATTTGCTACTGCGCCCGTTATTGAAAGATGTGCCTGAAGATGAACTCTGTGGCGTTGCGCCAGGCAAAGTGTTACCGGTTTCTGAAAAATGGCATCCAGAGTTGATTAAGGGGCTGTGCTCGATTCCGGCGATGGAGGCGGGTGATTCCGTCTGGTGGCACTGTGACGTTATCCATTCCGTAGCACCGGTAGAGGACCAGCAAGGTTGGGGCAATGTGATGTATATTCCGGCGGCCCCTCTGTGTGATAAGAATGCAGCCTATGCCAGCCAGGTTGCGCAGGCGCTGGCAACCGGGGTTTCACCCGGAGATTTCCCGAAAGAGGATTATGAAGCCAGCTGGCGCGATCGCTTCACACCTGAGGCATTAAATGCCAACGGACGCCGTAGTCTCGGTTTAGGCTGAGTTTCTGATAAGCTTGATAAAAATCAACGGACAGCAGGTTTTATGAACGCACGTCATCAGCACATTATCCAACTGGTCAGCGAACGCGGCAGCGTGAGCGTCAATGAACTGGCGCAAACCACCGGCGTCTCGGAAGTTACCGTGCGTCAGGACTTGAACCTGCTAGAAAAGGGCGGTTTTCTGCGCCGCGTGCACGGTTCTGCCGTGGCGCCAGAAAGTGATGACGTGGGCGCACGTATGCAAACGCGTTTTGCCGTGAAAAAACGTCTTGCTGAGTACGCTGCATCGCTGGTGAATGCGGGAGACACCGTCTTTATTGAAGGTGGAAGCACCAATGCACTGTTGGCGCGTGAACTCAGCGATCGCAGCGATATCACCATTATTACCGTCAGCCATTATATCGCCGGTTTACTGCGGGAAAAGGGCGGCGATGTGATCATCCTGGGCGGTCTGTTTCAGAAAAGCAGCGAGTCGGTGGTGGGACCGCTGACTCGCCTCTGCATTCAGCACCTTAATTTCCATAAAGCCTTTATCGGGATTGATGGCTGGGATGCGGTGACCGGGTTTACCGGTCGCGATATGCTGCGATGCGATGTCGTCAACGCGATCATGGACAAACAGACTCACACCATTGCGCTCACGGACGCATCGAAATTTGGTCAGATTCATCCTTATGCACTGGCACCGACTCAACCTTTCAAACAGGTAGTGACGGATGCAGGATTGAGTGCGGAGTATCAAAAAGCGTTGCGGGAACAAGGCATAGTGTTGAGCCTGGTGTGATATTAATTTTTGGGTTTAACGCTGTGGCATGAAGCCCGCACGATCAGCTCGCCCTGGGCTATGGTGTGTATGGGGCTGGCATCGGGATTTTGCAGCCGATGCATCATCGCCACCACCGCATTATGTCCAATGGCGTTAAAGGGCTGTTTCCACGTGGTGAGTGAGATGCCAAGCAGCGCGGAATACTCGTTGTCATCAAATCCGACGACGTTTATTTTCACACCTTGTTGACTGCACAAAGAGAGCAACTTCATGGCGGTGAAATCATTGGCGCAGACCAAATCGCGCGCGCCGCTTGCCAGTAGTTCGGTAATAAAGTCGGGCTGATTAAGTTCCCCTTCATGCTGCCAGCTGGGTTGCAGCGCCACGCCAGCCTCCAGCAGCGCGAGTTGGTAACCGAGCATACGCATATGAACCGTGTTGGCGGAAAAACGTTCACAGAGAAAATCGATACGTCGTGGGTGGTCGGCCAGTAAATGGCGTGTCATCAGCATGCCGGCACCCACATTATCAATGCCAATTAAGTCCCAACGACTGCGTGCCGGCCAGCGCACTACATCACTGTCGAGCAGCACCACACTCATGCCATCACGTTCGAGTTTACTCAGGATCAACTGATTGATTTCAGCCGCAAAAGGATGAAACTCAATCGGGATAAAAAACACCCCTTTTACGCCACTACGCTGGTAACGCTCAATCACCCCATCGATCTTATTGATAATCGCCTGACGCGTGGCGCCAGCGCCTAAGGTCATGACGCCATTCCACACTAAATCAAAGTTGAATTGCTGTGACAGGGCGGCGATGGATTTAAAGATCTGCTCAAACAGGAATCAACTTTCGTTAGCTTCCATGCGTGGAGAAAGGATGCCTAGGGCAATGGCAGGGGGCAGTTCAGCGGGATAAGCGACATCAGACCAGGTAATGTAATGCCCCGATCCTTGCGTACTGCTGATCATGCCTTCTTCCCGCAGGCGGGCAAGGGCACGAGAGAGTGTCGGGCGTGATACATCCAACTCTGCACAGAGCATCAATTCCGTTGGCAGACGTTCCCCGTTGGCATAATCACCGCGTTGAATACGCCGTGTTAGTTCGTGGTAAACGCGATCCAGTTTGCCCGATTTCGCCATAGCCCAGTTCACCCAATGTTTGACTGTGTCAGCGTTTATCCCTTGATTCACGCTAGGACCTGTCGCTGTTTCCAAACCTTACGGTGCTGGAAAACATCTACATCAGCCAGATGCTCAATGACCGTAAAGCGCTGGTGCGCAGCCGTACTTACCAAGAAAATGTCGAAAAAATCATTGCTCAGTTGGGCATTCGGCTTGATCTCGATGCCACTGTGGATGAACTGCCGATTGCCAAACAGCAACTGGTGGCGATTGCGCGTGCGCTGGTGAATGAGTCAAAACTGATCATCCTGGATGAGCCGACCACCGCGCTGACGCGCAGTGAAATCAATAGCCTGTTTGCCATTCTGCGTCAGCTGAAACAGCAGGGTATTGCCTTTATTTTTATCAGCCACAAACTCAATGAACTGCTGGAAATCTGTGACAGGGTCACCGTCATGCGTGATGGCAAAGTCATTGGTTAGTCCCTTCGGCGGATTTGGACGGGTTTCCGGTGTGGTGCTGGCGGTAATTATCCTGCAGATGATCTCCAGTGGCCTCAACTTGCTCCGCCTCGATCCTTTCATGATCACCGCTACCTGGGGCGCAATTATTATCGCCATCGTGGTCTGCCGCGGTTTATTCTCACAGATTAGGCAGCGTATGGGGAAGTGATTGCCGATAATCACCCGTAACGATGATGATGAGACTTAAAAGGAAAACATGTTCTTCGACATCCTTTCTAACCGGTTACAGTATCGCCAAATTAACGCTGAAGATTGGCCCTTTTTCCTGGCGCTGCAGCAAGATGATCAGGTCATGCAATTTGTTGCTGATCCGCATCCTGAAGCCGTCATCCGTCGCGAAAGGTTCGAGGTGCGTTTGCCGCAGTGGCATACAGACAGTTCGCATTGGCTGTGCCTGGTGATGATGGAAAAGGGCAGCGTTGTGCCACTTGGCGTGACAGGCTTTATTAACCGCGGTGATGGCATCGCTGAGGTTGGGTTTATGCTGGCAACCTCCGCGCAAGGCAAAGGTTTTGGCGCGGAATCCCTGCGCGATATCAGTCAGTTTGCATTGATGGATTTAGGCTACCGCAAGTTGGTTGCTACGGTCACCGCGGGCAATCAAGCGTCGCGCAGGACGCTGCTGAAAGTAGGATTTCAGCAGGAGGGTACTCTGCGCAAAAGCTATTTTCTTGGCGGTGAGTGGCGGGATGACTGGCTGTTTGGTTTGTTGGCTGAGGAATTTCACGCGGAGCTACTCCGCAAGTAGCGCCTGCGCCGTTAATTCATCGGTAATTAACCCGGTCACTAAGCCGCTTGCCAGCACGGCGCGAATCGCCCCAACCTTGCTTGCACCGCCGGCTAACGCCACAATCTCCGCGCGATGGGTAAGATCCAGTTCAACTGACAGCGTGCGCGCCGTCAGGCTGGAGTGAATCATTTGGCCGTGCGCGTCAAAGAAATGGCCCAATAATTCTCCTACCGCGCCAGAACGTGAGATATCGTTGATCTCGGCTTCATCGATCATCCCTGCTTCCACCAGCTGTGCAGCGGGTTCTACGGTGCCAATACCCACCAGTTTCACCTCACTCTGCGCCGCCATGGCAAACACTTCGCTGACGCCGCGCTGTTTCAACAGCACTTCGCGGTCTTCCTGCGTATTGGCAAAAAAGGGCACTGGCATCATGTAGGCCTGTGCACCGGTTTTTTCGGCGATACGGTGCATCACATCGTGCGGGTTCAGCGCGTAATTGCGCGTCAAACATCCGAGCAGCGAAACAAAACGCATATGGGGAGCGTCGATGCGCGGCAGCTGATGAATGGCGGCGGAGAGGGTACGCCCGTGTCCCAGGCCGAGCGTAATAGCGGGTTGCGCGCTGAGCAGGTTACGCAGGTAATCCGCACCGGCCATGCCCAGCGCGCGAACCGGTAAGCCTTCTTCTCCGAGGTCGGGGGCGACGTGGCAAAATGTCAGTCCATGCTTTTCACGTAGTTGGTCCTCAAGCGCGACGCACGCCACGATATCGCCATCAATCGAGACTTTTACCGCACCTTCCGCCACCATGCGCGCAATCATGCGATGGGTTTTGACTGAGGGTAATCCCAGGCGTTTGGCGACTTCGGCTTGCGTTAGGCCGCCAACGTAGTGCAACCAGGCGGCACGCAGGGCCAGAGAGTCATCGCGTTCAGCGGGTGTTGGAGCCGGTTTCATATTTCTTTTCCTGGTGAAATTGGCCTCATGAAGCCAGATGCAAATCCTGCACGCCCGTATCAATGTGCGATGCCCAAAAGGCAACGCTCTCCGCAATATCCGCGACCACCTGCCGGTCGGTGGGCTCACGCTCTTTGAAACTCAACTCAAGGCAGATCTCATTATCCTGTGCGCCACCGCGAGCCAGCGCCTCCAATAGAGGTTGAGGCTGAATACGGCCGCCCGCATTGTACTGCAAAGTGAAAGGCCGGTGGCCGCCTTTGTCCATCATGCTTTGCTTTATGTGGATAATCGGCGAATAACGTGGCACCGCTTCAGCCCAGGCGTAAGGGTCGTAATCCCGCGGGTCTGCCGAGGTGACATCACCGTGATCGATATCTGCCATCATCCACATCGGCAGTGCGAAAGACTCACTGCTCAGGCGCTGCTGTAACGCCAGGCAGGCCGGGATAGTCTCACCAAACTCACGCCCGATGCTCATTGGCTCCCAGAACAAATATTTCAGTCCCGCTGCTTTGGCGTGTTCTGCCACTTCAGCCCAGCAATCGATGGCGATATCGATCAACGCTTCACGCCGCGAAGCATCATTGAAATCCTGCTGCGTAAAAATCGCGAACTGAGAACCCACGGCATCTCCACCTAAATCGGCGGTGATATCCGCAAAGGTTTTA
Organism: Type-D symbiont of Plautia stali; assembly: GCF_001485335.1. Lineage (NCBI taxonomy): Bacteria > Pseudomonadati > Pseudomonadota > Gammaproteobacteria > Enterobacterales > Enterobacteriaceae > Type-D symbiont of Plautia stali. Next base: position 12,404 of record NZ_BBOC01000095.1, read on the forward strand.
AACCAGTCCACGTAATAACGCCGCACCTCAACATCCGGATGACCAAAGTGATTTAAACGACCATAAGGTCCGGTCATGCCCGATGTCACGCGCACGCCGGTTTCACGCATGGCCTGCTGCATACGCCGCGTCATGCGATTAATGGTCGCGGCTGGCCAGCCGGGATTAATGAATTCATGGGTCAGTTGCAGATCGCGAATGCGAATCTGCTGTGCCACGGTATGAATCAAATCCTGCGGTTCGGCAAAGCGATTCACCAGCGGATTAGTATTGAGCGAAAGCGTTAACGGCATGATTTACGCCTCCTTACGCAACGGCACAGGGGCAGTAAAGGTTGCTGCAAACCACTGGATAAACGCCTGTTGCTGATCGTCGGTGAGGTGTAGCCGATGTTTGGTGCGCCGCCACAGCACATCTTCAGCTTGCTGCGCCCACTCATTCTCCACCAGATAGCGCACTTCGGCTTCGTACAGTTGCGCGCCAAAGTGGCGGCCCAGACCGTCTACACCATTGGCATGACCCAACACTTTTTCGATGCGTGTGCCGTAAAGACGCGCATAGTGTTTACGCAGGGGTGCAGGTAACCATGGCCAGCGCGCTTTCACCTGTTCAAGGAAAGTCTCGAAATCACCGTTGGCCATATCGCCGCCCGGCAAGGTCGCGTCTCGCGTCCAGTCGGTGCCCATTGAGGGGAAGAAGGGAGCGAGCTTCTGTAAAGCATGCTCCGCCAGCTTGCGGAAAGTGGTGATTTTGCCGCCGAACACATGCAGCAGAGGGGCGCTTTGCTGATCGTCGAGGTCAAATACGTAATCTCGCGTCACCGCCGAAGGATTCCCTTTGCCGTCGTCAAACAGCGGACGGACACCGGAGAAGCGGGTAATCACATCGCTGGCGCGCAGTTTCACTTTGAAGTAGCGGTTCACCACATCAATCAAATACTGCTGCTCGCTATCATCGGCGGTCACATCCTCGGCTTTGCCCTGCCACGGAATGTCGGTGGTACCAATCAGCGCTTTGTCGCCTTCGTACGGGTTGATGAATATCACGCGCTTATCGGTGTTTTGCACCAGATAAGCCTGCTGACCTTCCCAGAACTTCGGCACGATGATGTGTGATCCTTTCACCAGCCGTACGCTGCGTGTGCTTTTGGTCTGCGTCACCTGGTTAACGATATCCAGCACCCATGGCCCGGCGGCGTTGACCAGCACTTTGGCAAATACCGTGCGCTGTGCCCCACTGGCTTCATCCTGCACGGTAATTTCCCATTTACCACTGTGGCGTTTCGCCGCCACACAACGGGTACGCGGCAAAATCACTGCGCCGCGTTCGGCGGCATCCAACGCGTTGAGCGTGACCAGTCGCGCATCATCAACCCAGCAGTCGGAGTACTCAAAACCTCTACTGTAACTATCCAGGATCGGCGCACCTTCCGGGTCGCGCAGCAAATCAAGGGAGCGGGTGCCCGGTAACTTTTTACGGCCCCCGAGATGGTCATAAAGAAACAGACCCAGGCGCACCAGCCACGCCGGGCGATCGGTAGGGCTATGCGGCAGTACAAAACGCATCGGCCAGATAATGTGTGGCGCGGCATTAAGCAACACTTCACGCTCAATCAACGCTTCACGCACCAGGCGGAATTCATAATATTCCAGATAACGCAGCCCGCCGTGTACCAGCTTGCCAGAGCGCGAAGAGGTGCCCTGGGCGAGATCGTCTTTTTCGCACATCATCACCGACAAGCCACGACCAGCGGCATCACGTGCGATGCCTGCGCCATTGATGCCACCACCAATCACAAACAGATCCAGCATATTTTCACTCATGATCAACTCCTTAAAACGTGTTCAGCGCCTGCCAGGCGGCAGGAAGATCGCTGCGGATCTGCTGATAGTGGGGATACAGCTGGTTATAGCGTTGAGACAGTTCAGCGGAAGGTGGCTCAGGCGCATCCAGAAGCGGGCGCACCCAGGTCTCGACGCACTGCGCCATGGAAGGGTAAGCACCTATCGCCACGGCGGCCATCATGGCAGCACCCGCGGCGCCAGCTTCATCACGCTGGCTGATGCGCACCGGCGCGCCAATACATGAAGAGAGAATCTGACGCAGCGGCTGAGAACGCACCGCGCCGCCAGTGAGGCGGATCTCGCCTGGCAAGGTGCTGCCCATCGCCTGATAACAGTCACGTGCAGCCATACCAATCCCTTCAATAACGCCACGCACCAGATCGCCAAAGTTGTGTTGGTAATTGAGCCCGGTAAAGCTGGCCCGTGCATCGGCGTTAACAAACGGACCACGCTCGCCAGCAATCGAGATATAAGGGTGGAACAGCAGCGTGCCGGGCTGCGCATTGTTCAGCCACTGATCGATATGCGCCACCAGACGGGCGTGATCGACTTCGCAGCCGAAACCACTTAACAACTCGCTGGCCACATTCAGCAGCCAGTCAAGGTTTAGGGTGGAGGCCATATTGGTCTGCACTTGAGTAACATAACCGGGCCACGGCAGCGGGATCACATAGCCGGTTTGTGCAGGGTTAAGCCAGACATCATCAATGGTGACACTGCGCAGATGTACGCCGGTGGAACCGACGATCGAGCAAGCGGTATTGGCTTCGCCGGTGTGTACGCCGGCACCGAGCGCGGTCATCGCCATATCGACGTAGCCCAGTGAAACCGGCGTGCCCGCACGCAATCCGGTCAGATTCGCGGCTTCGGCGGTGAGCAGATGCGTTATTTGCGTACCGTCGATGATCTCCGGCAGCAAATGGCGGTGCTGTTCTAAACCCAGCGCGGCGATCACCGTGTCGTCATAACGTTGGGTGCGGAAATTGCCAAAGGTGAAGCTGGCTTCTGAAGGGTCGGTGGCGCGAATGCCGGTCAGATTGAGGTAAAGCCAGTCTTTACAGTGCAGTGCGACTTCACTCTTAGCCAGCAGCTCAGGGTAGTGGCGGTCCATATGCGCCAGTTGCGATCCCTGCTGGCAGGTATTGAGCCCGGTGCCGGTGGCTTTGAAGCGCTCACCCGCAAGGGCATGTTGATTTAAAGTGTCGACGGTATGCGCCGCTCTGGCATCCAACCAAATCCAGGCATCGTCGACCGGTTGGTTATCTCTTCCCACCAGCCAGGTGCCATCACCTTGCGCCGTCACCGCTACGGCCACCACGCGAGCCGCCAGATTCTCGACGCGCTCGGCCAGTTTACGTATTGCACCGACGGCGTCCTGCCAGGTTTGCGTCATGGATTGCTGAGCTGCACCGCCTTCACTGCGGTAATAGCGGTTGCGCACCGAGGCGCAGGCCAACTGCGTGCCTTCCAAATCAAACGCCACCGCTTTAACCACTGAGGTGCCGGAATCCAGACCCAAAATGATATCGCCGTTACTCACGTACACCTCCGGGAGAAGAAGAGTTAAGTCATCACGCTGTGTTAATTCCCTGTGATGAATATGCTAAATAATGTCTTACACCACTTCTCATGGAGATAACATATCGTTTGTATTATTTTTCTATAAATCGAATAAATTTCATTTCAGTTAGCGATTCCGATCACGAAAAACGAGGGTAAACCCTACAGGTTGAATTGGAATTAGGTGGCTGAAAGAGTTGTATGGCGGGGTTTTCACGTAAGGCATCGTGAAGTGGTTAAATTAGCGATCCAGATCTCTCTCCTGAAAAAATTGCGCTTGCTCTGTTGACAATTTAGTCACATCAGAACAATTCTCATCACACAAGTTATCACATTTATAACATTAACGCGGCGGATTATCGCAGCAGTTAACAGTGAGAGGTCACGTATGTCCGATGTCTCGATGCTTGCACAGCAACTCTCCCGGAAGCGCGCACGCCGCTACACCCTTTTGGCAGTGGTGGTCGTGGCGGTGATTGCCGCCATGGCGCTGGATACCAAAGTGGTGAAGATCGGTTCAGAGCAGGATGCGCAAGAACAAGGTTTCTCGCCAGACAGCTACGGCCAGAAAACTTTCCCAGGCATCCAGCAGGATGTGGAGGCGCGCGCCGTGGACGCGAAAACCCTCGCTGACGCGTTAAAAGCGAATCAGCAGGAAGCGGTGCAGAAATATGGCGTGGGTTCACCGCTGCCAGTGATCGCGGTGAAGCTGGAAGGTGTGGTGCAGCCGGGTCAGATGGGCATCTTCCCACTTAAAGTGGAAGGATTACCTGAAGGTAACCAGGTGCGCTTGCAAACCGGGCCCGCCATTACCGGCACGGATTTACGCGATGCCAGCGGCAAAATCCAGTTCGGCGATTTTACCAACCAAATTGAGTATCAGAATGCCGGTTCGGCGATTAATCGCGCCATGAAAGCCAAAGTGCTGGATAAGTTGGATCGCGAGACGCTGCCAGGCAAAACCGTGCAGGTTGTGGGTGTATTCAGGCTGTTAACGCCCACCAACTGGATGGTGACTCCGGTCAGCGTGGAGGTGAAATGAAACCGTTCAACGTCAACCCCGCCTTGCTGAAAGGCGAAGTGATCCTCGAAGCCCGCAACATTAGCAAAGTGTACGGCTCAACCCATGCGCTGAAGGGCGTGAATTTCGAAATTCGTCGTGGCGAAGTGACCACGCTGTTTGGTGAAAACGGCGCGGGTAAATCGACGCTGATGAAGATCTTGTCAGGCGTGATTACGCCAACATCCGGGGAAATTCGTTACAACGGCGAAGAAAAAGTGTTTCGCTCGGCGACGGAAGCGCGTGACTGCGGCATCTCAATTATCCATCAGGAGCTGAACCTCGCGCCCAACATGAACGTGCGCGACAACATCTTCATGGGTCGGGAAATCATGAAGCCTGGCGGCGTGGACTATGCCGAAGAGGCACGCATCACGGCCCATCTGATGGCCGCGCTGGAGGAGGAGATCGACCCGTTGACGCCCGTGGAGAACTTGCGACTTGGGCAACAGCAGATCGTCGAAATCGCCCGCGCGCTCTCGGTGAACTCGCAGATTCTGATCATGGACGAACCGACCTCCGCTTTGAGCGCGACGGAAGTCGCGGTGCTGTTTCAGGTGATACGCGACCTCACCAGTCAGGGCGTGGCGATTGTGTATATCTCACACCATCTTGAAGAGGCGCTGGAGATCACCGATCGCGCCGTGGTGCTACGTGACGGTGTGATGACCGCTTACGCCAAACGCGATGAGATCGATCTCGAATGGATCGTGCGCAACATGGTCGGCGATCACTTTGATCTCGGCTCGCCGCCGGAAGGATACGCCTTTGGAGAATCGGCGTTGAAAGTACAAGACCTGACGCTGAAAAGTAAAACCGGCATTCGGCTGGTGGACAATTTATCCCTGAGCGTCAAAGCCGGTGAGATTGTCTGCATCTACGGACTGATGGGCGCCGGACGTACCGAGTTACTGGAGTGTATCGCCGGACGATTACATCAAACCAGCGGTCAGATTCTGCTGCAGGACACTGAGGTGTCCAAACTGACCATCCAGCAACGCATTCAAATCGGCCTTGCACTGGTGCCGGAAGACCGGCAGCGCGATGGTCTGGTCCAAACCATGTCAGTCGGTGAGAACCTGTCGCTCGCCAGTATCAGTGAATTCGTACGCGGGCTGGTGCTGTCGCCGCGCCGTGAGAAACAACTGGTAACGGACAGTATCCGCAACGTGACGGTCAAAACGGCGGGGGGTGAAGCGGCTATCGGTTCGCTCTCTGGTGGGAATCAACAAAAAGTGGTGATCGGCAAAATGCTGGCCACCCGTCCCAAAGTCATTCTGTTGGATGAGCCAAGTCGCGGCATCGATATCGGTGCCAAAGCGGAGGTCTTTCGTCTGCTGGCGGAGAACGCCAAAAAGGGGCTGGCAGTGGTGTATACCACTTCGGAAGTTGGCGAGTGCCTGAGCATTGCCCATCGCATTGTGGTGATGAGCAAAGGGCGCATCAACGCCATTTTTGATTCCAGCGTGAGTAAAGAACGCATTATGGCCGCTTCAGGCGAGTCTCTGGTGGCATGACATGAAAAACGGAGCAAACGGTATGACAGACAGAACCCAAACGCTGGATTCGCCGCCAGTTGCTGTGAAAAAGAAAGCTGATAAAAGCCTTAATCTCGCACGATTGTTGCTGGAAGGGCGCGCCTTTATTGCGCTGCTGGTGATCATCGCCACCTTTTCCCTGCTTTCACCTAACTACTTCACCGGTGCCAACTTCCTGACCATGGCGTCGCATGTGGCGATCTTCGGTTTACCCGCGATTGGCATGCTGCTGGTGATCCTTAACGGTGGCATCGATTTATCGGTGGGATCGACGCTGGGCCTCGCCGGTGTGATGGCCGGTTTTATGATGCAGGGCATCAACCTCGAAGCGCTTGGCGTGGTGCTGTATCTACCGGTATGGGCGGTGGCGATTTTGACGCTGGTGATGGGGGCGCTGGTGGGACTGGTGAACGGTGTGCTGATCGCCTGGTTCCGTGTGCCAGCCTTTGTCGCGACCCTCGGCACCATGTATGTGGCGCGCGGTATTGCGCTGTTAATCACCAACGGCCTGACCTACAACAAACTCTCTGGCAGCGAAGCGCTCGGCAACACCGGCTTTGACTGGCTGGGATTCAACCGCATCTTCAACGTTCCGGTTGGCGTGCTGGTGCTGGGCGTGGTGGCTTTGGCCTGCGGATTCCTGCTCAGCCGTTCAGCATTTGGCCGCTGGCTGTATGCCTCTGGTGGTAATGAACGCGCCGCCGATCTCTCTGGCGTGCCGGTGAAACGCATCAAAATCAGCGTCTATGTTCTTTCCGGTATTTGCGCCGCGATGGCAGGGCTGGTGTTGTCTTCACAGCTGACTTCGGCTGGTCCAACGGCGGGCACCACCTATGAGCTGACAGCGATTGCTGCTGTGGTGATTGGCGGTGCGGCGTTGACGGGGGGGCGCGGTAACGTGCGCGGCACCCTGTTGGGCGCATTTGTTATCGGTTTTCTCTCTGATGGCTTAGTGATTATCGGCGTCTCTGCTTACTGGCAGACGGTGTTCACTGGCGCCGTGATTGTGCTGGCGGTATTGCTCAATACTTTGCAATACGGCAGGCGCGGTCGCTAACTCACGCGCGCTGTCTGGCAGCGCGCGGTTATCCGTAAAACCTGTACCCTAAATAATAACGGAGCACCTATGTTCACTAAACGTTTGTTTATTGCCGCAGCCGCCATGGCCATCACCACCTTTGCCGCACCGACCTGGGCGGACAACGGATTGATGACCATCATCGTTAACGATCCATCCAATCCCTACTGGTTAACGGAAGGTCAGGTGGCGCAAAAAGCCGCTGAGAAGCTGGGCTACAGTGCCAAAGTCAGCGCCCATAAAGGCGATACCAACACTGAAAGTCAGCTGATCGATACCGCAATCACCAACAAGTCTAAAGCGATTATTCTCGATCCGGCGAACGCGGACGGATCGGTGGGATCGGTGAAAAAAGCCATCGCGGCGAATATCCCGGTTTTCATCATCAATGCTGAGTTGAATCAGAGTGGATTGGCGAAAGCACAGCTGGTGTCTAACAATGCGCAAGGTGCCGCCGTGGGCGCGATGGAGTGGGTAAAACAAGTGGGCGATACCGCTAACTATGTTGAGCTGGTGGGGCCGCCTTCGGACAATAACGCCGCGACCCGCGCTAACGGCTTTGATACCGTGTTGTCGCAGTATCCGACGCTGAAAAAGGTCGGTCAGGAAGTGGCGAACTGGGACCGTACTCAGGGCTTCAACAAAATGCAATCTTTGTTGCAGGCTAACCCGAATATCAAAGGCGTGATCAGCGGTAACGATGAGATGGCGCTGGGCGCGATTGCGGCTCTGAAGGAAGCGGGCAAGCTGAATCAGATTAAGGTCGGGGGTTTTGATGGTTCACCGGATGCGGTGGATGCGGTAAAAGCCGGAACCCTGG
>NZ_BBOC01000096.1:0-20113 GCF_001485335.1 Type-D symbiont of Plautia stali
TAGGGATTTCTTTTGGACTGACAAGCGCTAATTTAAAGTTTTTGCACGACAGCTCAACTTTTAACCCAAACGATGTAAAACCGACCTGTTTCTTGTGATGCGCCATAAAAAAACGGGCCCGAAGGCCCGTTTTGGTCAGTTCGAATTACTGATGTGCGACGATGGCATCGTCTTTAACATCCATTTCAATGGTTTTGCCCGGAACGAAAGCACCAGAAAGAATCTTCTGCGCCAACGGGTTTTCAATTTGCTGTTGAATCGCACGTTTCAATGGACGCGCACCGTACACTGGATCGTAACCATTCTCGCCCAGCAGCTTCAGCGCGGCATCGGTGATATGTAACTGGTAGCCACGTTCTTCCAGACGTTTATACAAACGCTGGAGCTGAATCTGCGCGATTGAGGCAATGTGTTTTTCTCCCAGCGGATGGAACACCACCACCTCATCAATACGGTTAATGAACTCTGGACGGAAATGCGCCCCAACCACAGACATCACCATATCTTTCATTTCTGGATAATCCAGTGAACCGAAGCGCTCCTGAATCAAGTCCGATCCAAGGTTAGATGTCATGATCACCACCGTATTACGGAAATCAACAGTGCGGCCTTGACCATCGGTTAAGCGACCATCATCCAATACCTGCAACAGGATGTTGAACACGTCAGGGTGCGCTTTCTCAACTTCGTCCAGCAAAATGACGGAATAAGGGCGACGACGTACCGCTTCCGTCAGATATCCCCCCTCTTCATAACCCACATAGCCCGGAGGTGCCCCCACTAAACGTGAGACCGAGTGTTTCTCCATGAACTCCGACATATCAATACGCACCATGGCGTCGTCGCTGTCGAACAGGAAATTGGCCAATGCTTTACACAGTTCGGTTTTACCGACACCGGTTGGCCCCAGGAACAGGAACGAACCAATCGGACGATTAGGATCGGACAAACCTGCGCGGCTACGGCGAATCGCATTGGATACGGCTTCTACCGCCTCATTTTGCCCAATCACACGGGCATGAAGTTCCTGCTCCATACGCAGTAATTTTTCACGCTCACCTTCCATCATGCGCGCCACTGGAATCCCCGTCCAACGCGCCAGCACATCGGCAATCTCCACATCCGTAACGCGGTTGCGTAACAGCTTCATGGTTTTGCCTTCTGACTGGGTCGCAGCGGCTAGCTGTTTTTCCAGTTCAGGAATTTTGCCGTATTGCAGTTCCGACATTTGGCCAAGGTCGCCCACACGTCGGGCTTGCTCAAGCGACAAACGTGCTTGCTCCAACTCCGCCTTAATGTTTTGCGTGCCGGTTAAAGAGGCTTTTTCTGCTTTCCACTCTTCTTCCAGCTCGGCGTATTCACGCTCTTTCTGATCGAGTTCGGTTTCCAGCATCTCCAGACGCTTGATGCTGGCATCATCCGACTCTTTCTTCAGCGCCTGCTGTTCCAGCTTTAGCTGGATGATGCGACGATCGAGACGGTCAAGCGACTCGGGCTTGGAATCCATCTGCAGACGAATGCTGGATGCGGCCTCATCAATCAGGTCAATGGCCTTATCCGGCAACTGACGATCAGCGATATAACGATGCGACAGGGTTGCCGCTGCCACAATCGCTGGATCGGTGATCTGCACATGGTGGTGAAGCTCATAGCGCTCTTTCAAACCACGCAGAATAGCGATGGTGTCTTCCACACTCGGCTCTGCCACAAAAACTTTCTGGAAGCGACGTTCCAGCGCAGCATCTTTTTCGATGAACTGACGATATTCGTTTAACGTCGTGGCACCCACGCAATGCAACTCACCGCGAGCCAGAGCGGGTTTCAGCATATTACCGGCATCCATGGCACCATCCGCCTTACCGGCGCCGACCATGGTATGCAATTCGTCGATAAACAGAATGACGTTACCTTCCTGTTTCGCTAAATCGCTCAGCACACCTTTCAGACGCTCTTCAAATTCGCCGCGGTATTTTGCACCCGCCACCAGCGCGCCCATATCCAATGCCAGCACCCGACGGCCTTTCAGCCCTTCCGGCACTTCACCATTGATAATGCGTTGTGCTAAACCTTCGGCGATAGCGGTTTTACCTACGCCCGGTTCACCAATTAATACTGGGTTATTCTTGGTACGACGTTGCAACACCTGAATGGTGCGACGAATCTCTTCATCACGACCAATAACCGGATCTAACTTGCCGAGTTCGGCGCGCTCGGTTAAATCAATGGTGTATTTTTTCAAAGCCTGGCGCTGATCTTCAGCTCCTTGATCGTTCACGTTCTCTCCTCCCCGCAATTGCTCGATGGCCTTAGCGAGTTTTTCAGAGGTTGCACCAGCAGACTTAAGGATGTCCGCCAGCGAACCGCGAGAGTCGAGGGCCGCCAGAACAAATAATTCAGATGATATAAAGTTGTCGCCGCGCTTTTGCGCCAGCTTGTCGCACAGGTTCAGCACGCGAATTAAATCGGCTGATGGTTGCACGTCGCCATCGGTGCCTTCTACCTGAGGCAGACGGTTAATGGCTTGTTCGATGCTGGAGCGCAGTCCAGCGACGTCGGTCCCTGCTGCACTGAGCAATGGACGCACCGATCCACCTTCCTGATTGAGCAAAGCGCTCATCAAATGAAGGGGTTCAATAAATTGATTGTCGTGTCCCAGAGCAAGGGACTGAGCATCGGCAAGGGCCAACTGGAATTTGTTAGTAAGACGATCCAGACGCATGATTCCTCCAATACAGGTCAAAATGCTACTGGAGATTAAATGAGGTCATCCCTCAAATTTTTCAAGGTTAATGACCTGCATTGTGAGTAAAAAATACGCTACTGGATCGTCTTGCGGCGTAAGGTTATCTCAGCCAAATCAAAGTTGCCATACGCCCGGTAATTCCGTTGCGTCGGAAGGAGAAAAAATCGGCAGACTCAGTGAACGTGCAACGCTGCGTACCACTGACGGAACGTACGCCTGCGGCCTGTAAGCGCTGGCGAGCCAATTGCCAAATATCAGCAAAATATTTATCATCCACCGGACGAAAAGCCGCATCGGCTTGCGCATTATGAGCCATAAAAGCGGTGCGGACCTCTGGACCCACTTCAAACGCATCAGGCCCGATTGCCGGACCAAGCCATGCGTGAATCTCACTAGCGGGACAATGAAATTGCGCCAGAGTCTGCTCAAGCACACCATTACACAGCCCACGCCAGCCTGCATGCGCGGCCGCTACTTCACTGCCATCATCGCTACAAAACAGCACTGGCAGGCAATCTGCCGTCATCACCGCACAGACGACGCCCGATTCCCGCGTAATGGCGGCATCAGCATTCGGCAACGCTTCATCTGCAGGTAGGCGAGCCACCGCGTGTCCGTGAACCTGGTTAAGCCACTGCGGCATGGAAGGCAACACACCCTCGGTTAAGCGTTGGCGATTTTGCAGCACATGCATTTCGTTATCGCCAACGTGTCCCCCAAGATTCAAAGAATCCCAGGGTGCCACGCTGACGCCGCCGTGGCGCGTGGTGGAACATGCCTGGACACGCTGCGGAGCAGGCCAGTCCGGGATGATCCACTGACTCACAGCCAGTCCATTTGATCGCGGAACTCGTGAGTATCCGCTTTAAGGGCGTCGATCAGATCGACCATATCCTGCGGTAATGGCGCATGCCACTCCATTTCAATCCCGGTGATGGGATGATAGAGACGCAGCATCGTGGCATGCAGAGCCTGGCGATCAAACCCACGCAGTGCGGCGATGAATTCATCGGATGCGCCTTTCGGTGGACGTGGACGACCGCCGTACAGCGGATCACCAACCAGAGGATGGTTGATATGCGCCATATGCACACGAATCTGGTGGGTACGCCCGGTTTCCAGACGCAGACGCAAACGCGTGTGCGCACGGAAGTGTTCCATGATGCGGTAGTGCGTCGTAGCCGGTTTCCCCATTGGATGTACAGCCATGTGGGTGCGCTTAGTCGAGTGACGTGCCATCGGCTCGTTAACTGTGCCACCGGCCGTCATGGTGCCAATCGCCACCGCTTCATACTCACGCGTGATTTCACGCAGCTGCAATGTTTCCACTAAATGTGTTTGTGCCGGAACCGTCTTCGCCACCACCATCAATCCCGTGGTGTCTTTATCGAGACGGTGCACAATGCCTGCACGCGGAACGTCGGCGATGGGCGGGTAATGATAGAGCAGCGCATTCAGCACGGTACCATCTGGATTACCGGCACCCGGATGCACCACCAGGCCACGCGGCTTGTTGATAACCAGGATATCGTCATCTTCATAGACGATGTTCAAGGGGATATCTTGCGCTTCCCAGCGTTGTGCTTCTTCGATTTCAGCATCGATTGACACCTGCTCACCGCCGAAGACTTTCTCTTTCGGTTTGTCGATGATGGTGCCGTTGACGCTGACGCGACGCTCGAGGATCCACTCTTTTATGCGAGAACGTGAATAATCAGGGAACAATTCTGCCAAAGTCTGATCTAAGCGTTGTCCAAGCTGTGCTTCGGACACCGTTGCGGTGAGTTGAACTTGTTGTGCCATATACAGCTTCTTCGTTAACGTTGGGTTTTCACGGCGATGCCGTTTAATATAATGTGCTATCGTACCAGGTCATAACCGGGAGCTTAACGGACAGCTTCCGCTACAACACTTTGAGGATAATCATTTCGTCATGACGCGTATGAAACATCTGGTGGCTGCTGCCACATTGAGCCTGAGCCTGGCTCTGGTGGGTTGTTCCGGCTCATCGGATCCGGTCCCGGACAGCCCGCCATCTGAAATTTACGCCACAGCCCAGCAAAAGCTGCAGGACGGTAACTTTAAAGCGGCGATTAAGCAACTGGAAGCGCTGGATAACCGCTATCCATTTGGTCCTTATTCGCAGCAAGTACAGCTGGATTTGATCTACGCGTATTACAAAAATGCCGATCTGCCACTGGCGCAAGCCGCTATCGCACGCTTTATGCGTCTCAATCCGACTCATCCAAACATCGACTACGTCATCTATATGAAAGGTCTGACGGATATGGCGTTGGATGATTCTGCACTGCAGGGCTTCTTCGGTATCGATCGTTCTGATCGTGATCCGACGCACGCTCGTGATGCTTTCCGTGACTTCTCTCAGTTACTGCGCAGTTATCCTAACAGCCAATATGCTGATGATGCGCAGAAACGTTTAGCCTACCTGAAAGAGCGTCTGGCGAAGTATGAACTCTCGGTGGCGCAATTCTATACCAAGCGTGGTGCCTATGTCGCCGTTGTTAACCGCGTTGAAGGGATGATGAAAGATTTCCCGGACACCGAAGCCACACATAAAGCACTGCCATTGATGGAAAATGCCTATCGCCAGCTGCAGTTGACAGCAGAAGCCGATAAGGTGGCAAAAATCATCGCGGCGAATAGCCAGTCTTAATTTACTGCCAATAAAAAAAGCAGCCGTAATGGCTGCTTTTTTTTGCTGAAAAATCAGCCAACTTACTGATTTTCCGCTGCGGTTAACTCATCAATCTTGCCCCGTTCACCTTTGTGCTTCAAGCTTTTTCCGCGACTTTCTCAGCCTTTCTCACAATTCACTGGCCTTGACAAAAAGTGACATCCTAATGTGATCTGGATCACACATTTTCTTAATATCCGCGGTATGCTGGACCTACCCAGACGGAAATGACAGAGAGGTTTAACTATGATTCTGAACATTACCAGCAAACAAATGGATATCACTGCGGCAATCCGCAACCATGTCGAAGACCGTCTCGCCAAGCTGGAAAAATGGCAAACTGACCTGATAAACCCGCATATCGTGTTATCGAAAGAGCCTAAAGAATTTGTGGCTGATGCCACAATCAATACGCCAAACGGCACGCTGGTCGCCAGCGCGAAACACGAAGATATGTACACGGCCATCAATGACCTGATTGCCAAGCTGGAACGACAACTCAATAAAGCGCAACACAAACCCGAAGCACGTCGTGCTACCAGCAGTATGAAAGATTTCACCCCTGCGGGATAATCCCCCATTTTCCAGTAACGCGCCTACGGGCGCGTTTTTTATTGACAGCTTTTGAGCACTGCGGTTAATCTCACTCCACTTCTTACAGGAAACACACATGAAACATTTACCGTTCTTCTTCGCATTCTTTTTTACCTTCCCCTGATTGGGAGGCGATTCGTCATGTGAAAATGAATGCGAAGACGAACAACAAAGCCTCCCAACCGGGAGGCTTTTTTATTGGACATTTTACAGGTGAGCCCTATGAATCCCGAAAATCCGCTGCTGGCATTACGCGATAAAATCAGCGCCGTTGATGAAAAGCTGTTAACGCTGTTGGCTGAACGTCGTTCGCTGGCGGTTGAAGTGGCCCAAGCCAAACTGGCCACACATCGCCCCATTCGTGACGTTGAACGCGAGCGCGCACTGCTGGAAACGCTGATTACACTGGGCAAGAAACATCAGCTGGATGCACACTACATTACACGTTTGTTCCAACTCGTCATTGAAGATTCTGTTCTCACCCAACAAGCGCTACTGCAAAAGAATCTCAATCATCCACATGCACACGCACCACGTATCGCCTTCCTCGGCCCGAAAGGTTCTTACTCTCACCTTGCTGCACGTAAGTACTCGGCGCGCCATTTTGATTCAATGGTTGAAATCGGTTGTCTGAAATTCCATGACATCATTCATCAGGTGGAGATTGGCCAGGCCGATTACGCAGTGATGCCGATTGAGAACACCAGCTCAGGTTCAATCAATGATGTTTATGACCTGCTGCAACAAACCTCACTCTCCATCGTGGGTGAACTGACCATCCCCATCGAACACTGTGTGTTGATCAACGGCAATACCGATCTGCAGCAAATTGAGACGGTTTATAGCCATCCACAACCTTTCCAGCAGTGCAGCCAGTTCATTAATCGCTTCCCGCAGTGGAAAATTGAGTACACCGAAAGCACCGCTGCCGCCATGGAAAAAGTGGCAGCCATGAACTCACCGAAAGTTGCAGCGTTGGGGAGTGAAGCGGGCGGGGAATTGTATGGCTTGCAGGTGCTGGAACGTGATTTGGCAAATCAACAGCAGAATCACACGCGCTTTATCGTTCTGGCTCGTAAGCCAATTGAAGTCTCCAGCCAGGTGCCAGCCAAAACCACATTGATCATGGCAACGGGACAGCAAGCCGGTGCGTTGGTCGACGCATTGCTGGTACTGCGTAACCATAATCTGATTATGAGTAAGCTGGAGAACCGTCCGATTAATGGCAATCCGTGGCAAGAGATGTTTTACATTGATGTGCAGGGTAATCTGCAATCAGAAAGTATGCAGCTTGCCCTGAAAGAATTGCGTGATATGACCCTTTCACTGAAAGTGTTGGGCTGCTATCCGGGCGAGAATGTTGTGCCTGTGGAACCACGCCTGTAAAAGTAAAAAGGCATCCTTGCGGATGCCTTATCTTTTATTGCCGGCTGTCATTTGCCGAGCGCAGCATGCTGCGGCTCTCGACCAGGAAACGTTGGGCGTAATCACCAAACCAATGCGCAACTCGCTCAAAGCTTTGGATAAATGCCTGCTTGTCGCCCTGCTCCAGCAAGGTAATCGCATCACCAAAGCGTTGATAGTAGCGCTTAATCAACGCCAGATTGCTCTCCGATGACATAATAATGTCTGCGTACAGCTGTGGATCCTGCGCAAACAGACGCCCTACCATGGCCAGTTCAAGACGGTAAATAGGCGACGACAATGCCAACAGCTGATCCAGATTCACATTCTCTTCCGCCAGGTGCAGGCCATAGGCGAAAGTGGCAAAGTGGCGCAATGCCTGAATAAAGGCCATGTTCTGATCGTGTTCAACCGCGCTGATACGATGCAAACGCGCGCCCCACACCTGAATCTGCTCAAGGAACCATTGGTAAGCTTCCGGCTGACGACCATCACACCAGACCACTACCTGCTTCGCGAGGCTGCCGCTATCTGGTCCAAACATCGGGTGCAGACCCAGTACAGGCCCAGTATGTGCAGCCAGCATCGCCTGTAGCGGACGGTTCTTCACCGATGCCAGATCGACCAAAATGCAGTCTTCCGGCAGTTTCGGCAGCTCAGCGATAATCTGTTCTGTCAGGTGGATCGGCACACTGATCATCACCATGCCCGCATCTTTGAGCAACTCCTCGGAGCGATCCCAGTCGCCTTTATCGAGGATGCGCACTTGATATCCAGACAGCGTGAGCATCTTTTCAAACAGACGCCCCATCTGGCCACGGCCACCCACAATAACCACTGGACGCAACGTCGGGCACAGCGTTTTAAAGCCTTTGTCATTTTCGTGCGCGTAGGATTCACGCATCAAACGACGCAAGACATCTTCGATCAGATCGGGAGACACGCCCAGCGCTTCCGCTTCCTGACGGCGTGAAGCCAACATGCTGGCTTCACGTTCTGGCACGTAAATCGGCAAGCCGTAACGGCTTTTGACTTCCCCTACCTCGGCTACCAGCTCAAGGCGTTTAGCCAAGAGCCCCAGCAAAGCTTTATCTACTTCATCAATTTGATCGCGTAGCGCGGTCAGTTCAGCCACCATGACTCATTACACCTCGTGTGACAGACGCGCCGACAGCACTCCCTGCAGATCCTGATGGATTTCACGCAGCAAGGTTTCCGTGGTTTCCCAGTTGATGCAGGCATCAGTGACAGAAACACCGTATTTCATTTCGCTACGCGGCTGTTCAGAAGACTGGTTGCCTTCGTGAATGTTGCTTTCCAGCATCAGGCCAATGATGGAGCGGTTTCCATCTTTAATCTGCGCGATAGCCGATTCGGCTACGCCAGGCTGACGACGATAGTCTTTGTTAGAATTACCATGGCTGCAATCTATCATTAAGGCTGGGCGCAGTCCCGCTTTCAGCATCTCTTTTTCACACTGCGCAACATCTTCTGGGCCGTAGTTTGGCGCTTTACCACCGCGCAGAATCACGTGACCATCCGGGTTACCCTGGGTTTGCAGCAGGCAAACCTGACCCGCCTGGTTGATGCCCACAAAGCGGTGTGGCATCGCAGCAGCACGCATCGCATTAATCGCGGTACCCAAGCTGCCATCTGTGCCGTTTTTGAAACCAACAGGCATTGACAGACCAGAAGCCATTTCACGGTGTGTCTGAGATTCAGTGGTTCGCGCACCAATAGCAGACCAGCTAAACAGATCGCCGAGATATTGTGGGCTGTTAGGATCCAGCGCTTCCGTTGCCAGCGGCAGGCCCATTTCTACCAGGTTGACCAGCAGCTGACGCGCAATGTGCAGCCCGGCTTCCATATCAAACGAGTTGTTCATGTAAGGATCGTTGATTAACCCCTTCCAGCCGACGGTGGTACGAGGTTTTTCAAAATAAACGCGCATAACGATGTACAGCTGATCCTTCAACTGTGCAGAAAGAGTTTGTAGCTGACGAGCATACTCGAGTGCTGCTTCGGTATCGTGAATCGAACAAGGGCCACAGACCACCAGCAAGCGCGGATCGCGCCCGGCAATAATATCGGCAATGGTCTGGCGAGAAGCGGCAATTTGCGCTTCCTGCGCCGCAGTGAGCGGGAACTTCGCTTTCAGCTCTTGCGGGGTAATTAAAATTTGTTCGTCGGCGATATGCACATTGTTCAGCGCGTCTTTCTGCATGATAGCGATCCTTTTTACTCGTTTATGCGGTTTTTGGATCCTCACTGAGGATGGCGCTTACTTTACCACAAAATGTATAGGTTGCAATCCACAAGTGTACAGTTTTATTACCATACAAATTACGGCATGCGAAATTTAAAAACAAAAATTCTATAAAACAATCATTTAAATAGAAATCACCAAAAGAACATAACCACTTAAATGTACCACTTTGTTTACACCTGGTAATTTGAAAAGAAATGCCTAATGCGGACAGATCCACTAACATTCTGTATTTGGTTAACTTTTTAGGGATCATTCAGTGGCCATTTCCAACGTTGCGTTACGCCCCTTTGTCTCGCAGGATGCCGCAGCCTTTACCGAGGCCGTTAATCATTCGCTGAACAGCCTGAAGCCGTGGATGGCGTGGGCACATGAAGATTATCGTGCAGAAGAAGCCATAAGTTGGATCAATTTCACCCACATGCAGCGTGATAAAGGCGAAGCGGAGGAGTTTGCCATCGTTGATGGTGAGGACCGTCTGCTTGGCGGTGCGGGTATTCGTTTCGCACAGCAACCCGGAGATTTCAACGCCATTGGCTATTGGGTGCGGAGTGATGCACAACGGCTAGGTGTCGCGACGCGAGCAGTTGCACTGTTAGTCGACTTTGGCTTCCAGCATCTGGATATTTCGTTGCTGGAAATTGTCGCGGCAGAAGAGAACCACGCCAGTCGAGCGGTTGCCTTGCGCAGTGGATTCGAGTTTATCGAATACCGCTATGGTTTAATCGTACTCGACAGTGGGCCGGTGAACTCGGCGATTTATCACCTGAAACGCCCATAAAAAAAGGGGCTGGCCCGTAGGCCAACCCCTTGTTTGCTATTAACTTTGAGATGTCGCTTACGCGCCAAGACGCTCTTTGATACGAGCTGACTTACCGGTGCGCTCACGCAGGTAGTACAGTTTGGCTTTACGCACAGCACCACGACGTTTGACAGTAATGCTGTCAATTACCGGAGAGTGAGTCTGGAAGACACGCTCAACGCCTTCGCCGTTTGAAATCTTACGAACAGTGAATGCAGAATGCAGACCGCGGTTACGAATAGCGATAACCACGCCCTCGAATGCCTGCAGACGCTTCTTAGAACCTTCAACGACCCATACTTTCACTTCCACGGAATCACCCGGACGGAATGAAGGTACGTCCTGCTTCATCTGCTCTTGTTCAAGTTGCTTGATAATGTTGCTCATAATTAAATCTCTATATCCTGGGTAAACTGATAGTCAGGGAAGATTACTCTTCCGCCTGATCGTTTTGTTGCTGCTGATGTTCCCGTTGGAACTCATTTAGCAACCGTGCTTGCTCTTCAGTCAGAGCCAGGTTTTCCAGAAGTTCAGGTCTTCTTAGCCAGGTACGGCCTAGCGACTGTTTCAGGCGCCAACGGCGAATATCAGCATGATTGCCCGACAGCAATACTGGCGGAACCTCCATGCCTTCTAACACTTCAGGTCGGGTATAGTGAGGGCAATCCAACAAACCATCCGAGAACGAATCCTCATCGGCTGACGCTTGTTTTCCCAATACGCCGGGTATAAACCGGGCAACCGAGTCAATCAACGTCATTGCGGGTAGCTCACCACCGCTGAGAACGTAATCACCGATTGACCATTCTTCATCAATCTCAGTGTGAATCACGCGCTCATCAATCCCTTCATAGCGACCGCATACCAGAATCAACTTCTGATTGGTCGCCAGTTCGCAAACGCCTTGTTGGTCAAGTTTGCGACCCTGAGGTGAAAGATAAATCACCTTAGCGCCTTCTCCCGCCGCTGCTTTCGCTGCGTGGATAGCATCCCGTAAGGGTTGCACCATCATCAACATCCCCGGTCCGCCGCCGTAAGGACGATCGTCCACGGTACGGTGCCGGTCATGCGTGAAGTCACGAGGACTCCAGCTTTCAATGTTGAGCAGGCCATTTTTTACTGCCCGGCCAGTTACCCCGTACTCGGTAATAGCGCGAAACATCTCTGGAAACAGGCTAATAACACCAATCCACATCGCGTTCGCCGTTACGTTACCGGATTGTCCGGAGATCAAAAACCAGGATCCCAATCTACTTCAATAGTGCCAGTAGAGAGATCGACTTTCTTGATAACCTGTTCATCAAGAAACGGAATTAACCGCTCTTGTGCACCGAATGCATCTTTCAGGTTTGCCTTAACGACGAGCACGTCGTTCGAGCCGGTTTCCATCATATCAATGACTTTTCCCATCTCGTAGCCGTCGAGGTTCACTACTTTGCAACCCATAAGGTCTTTCCAGTAGTAATCACCTGCTTCCAGCGCTGGCAGCTGCGTGGAGTCAACCGTAATTTCGCAATTGGTTAACTGGGCTGCAGCGTCCCGATCGTCAATGCCTTTGACTTTGATGATCAGGTCCTGATTGTGGTGCTTCCAACCTTCCAGTTCAACATGCTGCCATTTACCGGCGCGCTGAATAAACCAAGGTTGGTAGTCGAAGATACTTTCAGCGTCTTCAGTGGAGGAAAACACTTTGAGCCAACCCCGAATCCCGTAAGCGGCGCCCATTTTACCCAATACAATTGGGTTAACGGGAAGCTGTGCGGCAGGTTTAATGCTCATGCTCACCACCGTGACAGATTAAGCTGCTTTCTTTGCTTCTTTGATCAGCGCGTTAACGCGATCAGAAAGCGTTGCGCCCTGGCCAACCCAGTGCTCAATACGGTCCAGATCCAGACGCAGACCTTCAGCCTGACCAGAAGCGATCGGGTTGAAGAAACCTACGCGCTCGATGAAACGACCATTACGCGCATTGCGGCTGTCAGTAACGACGACCTGATAGAACGGACGCTTTTTCGCGCCGTGACGTGCCAAACGAATTGTAACCATAACATCCTCATTAGTTAATAAAGCGCTCGGGCTCCATCGAGGGATGGAACCCGAGCGCAATATAAAAAGCCCGAAAATTTTACTCATTTTGGCGAAAAAAGCAACCTGAGAGTGTCAATTATCTGGCTGTTAGCCGGTCACCTTAGCGGCCGGGGAATCCAGGCGGCATCATGCCTTTCATGCCACGCATCATTTTGGCCATGCCACCCTTCTTCATTTTCTTCATCATGCGCTGCATGTCGTCGAACTGTTTCAGTAAACGGTTGACGTCCTGCACCTGCATGCCAGAACCGGTCGCGATACGGCGCTTGCGTGAGCCTTTGATGATTTCAGGCTTCTGCCGCTCTTTGGTCGTCATCGAATTGATGATGGCCTCCATACGCACCAGCACTTTGTCATCCATCTGCGACTTCACGTTGTCTGGCAACTGGCCCATGCCCGGCAGTTTACCCATCAGGCTTGCCATGCCGCCCATGTTGCGCATCTGCTTCAACTGCTCAAGGAAATCGTTGAGATCGAATCCGTCGCCGGTCTTCAGTTTCTTCGCCAGTTTTTCCGCTTGCTCACGGTCAACTTTGCTTTCGATATCTTCGATCAGCGACAGTACGTCGCCCATACCGAGAATGCGTGAGGCGATACGATCTGGATAAAACGCTTCCAGAGCTTCGGTCTTCTCACCCATACCCATGAATTTAATCGGCTTGCCGGTAATATGACGAATCGACAGTGCCGCACCACCGCGGGCATCACCATCCACTTTGGTCAGAATCACACCGGTTAATGGCAGCGCTTCGTTGAAGGCCTTCGCCGTGTTCGCGGCATCCTGGCCGGTCATGGCATCGACCACAAACAGAGTTTCCACCGGGTTAATCGCGGCGTGCACCTGTTTGATTTCATCCATCATGGCTTCATCGACGTGCAAACGGCCGGCGGTATCCACCAGCAGCACATCGTAGAATTTCAATTTGGCTTCTTTCAGCGCGTTCTGCACGATATCGACCGGTTTCTGAGTCAGGTCAGAAGGACAGAAATCGACACCGACTTGTTCCGCCAGGGTTTCCAGCTGTTTGATCGCCGCAGGGCGATACACGTCAGCAGAGACAACCAGCACTTTCTTCTTGTGCTTCTCGCGCAGGAATTTACCTAACTTCGCTACGCTAGTGGTTTTACCCGCACCTTGCAGACCGGCCATCAGCACCACGGCTGGCGGCTGTGCATTCAGGTTCAGTGCATTGTTTTCTGCACCCATTGCCGCAACCAACTCGTTGCGCACAATTTTGATGAACTCCTGACCCGGTGTCAGGCTTTTGTTGACATCCTGCCCGACCGCGGCTTCTTTAACGCGGTTGATAAACTCACGCACCACCGGCAGCGCAACGTCAGCTTCCAGCAATGCCATGCGCACTTCGCGCAGGGTGTCTTTAATGTTGTCTTCGGTCAGCCTTCCACGGCCGCTGATGTTGCGCAGGGATTGCGACAAACGATCGGTTAAATTATCAAACATGCTCTCTCACTTAGGACCGTAGCGAGGCCGCCTGGGCGGCACAATGCGGCGGATTATAGCACGAAGCTACAGCGATCTCTGCAATTGACCTTGAGATCGTTTGGAGCCTGATGCGGCTGGCGCTATACTGGTTTTTTCCTTATCTGACCGACACCTGAAAGGATCTATGTTCGTTTTCGCGATTGTGGCGCTGTTCGCCTACTCCCTCAGCCTTGCATTGATCATTCCCAGCCTGCTGAAACGCAACGGTGGCTGGCGGCGTTTTGCCATGCTTTCAGCCTGCGTGGCATTGATTGCCCATGCTGTGGCGCTGCAACAACGTATTTTTGCCGTCGATAACGGACAAAATCTCAGTCTGCTGAACATTGGTTCACTGGTCAGTCTGCTGATTTGCGCCATCATGACCATCGTGGCGTCGCGTAACCGCGGCTGGCTGTTGCTGCCGATTGTTTACGGCTTTGCGCTGATCAATCTGGCTTTCGCCACCTTTGTGCCGAATGCCTTTATTACCCATCTGGAAACCACGCCAGGCATGATGATTCACATCGGCCTGTCGCTGTTTGCCTATGCAACGCTGATTATTGCCGCACTGTATGCGCTGCAGCTGGCGTGGATCGACTATCAATTAAAAAATAAGAAACTGGCTTTCACTCAGGATATGCCGCCGCTGTTGAGCATCGAACGTAAGATGTTCCACATCACGCAAATTGGTGTGGTGTTACTGACGCTGGTTCTGTGCACCGGTTTGTTCTTTATGCACAACCTGTTTAGCGCGGAAAATGTCGACAAGGCTGTCCTTTCTATCATTGCCTGGTTTGTCTATATCGTTCTGCTCTGGGGACACTATCACGAAGGCTGGCGCGGACGCCGTGTCGTCTGGTTCAACTGCGGCGGTGCGCTGCTGCTGACCATGGCCTACTTCGGCAGCCGCGTGCTGCAGCATCTGCTCACTTCTCACTAAAGGAATTTTTGCGTTGGAACATGTTTCAACCACCACGCTGATCATTACGTTGGTCATCATGGTGCTGGTCTCTGCGTATTTCTCCGGTTCAGAGACCGGCATGATGACGCTCAACCGTTACAAACTGCGTCACAAAGCCAAAAGCGGAAACCGTGCCGCTCGTCGCGTTGAAAAGCTTTTGCGTCGTCCAGACCGCCTGATAAGTCTGGTGCTGATTGGCAATAACCTCGTCAATATTCTCGCTTCTGCATTAGGTACCATTGTCGGGATGCGTCTGTATGGCGATGCGGGCGTGGCGATTGCCACCGGTATTCTGACCTTCGTAGTGTTGGTGTTTGCCGAAGTCTTGCCGAAAACCATCGCCGCCCTGTATCCGGAAAAAGTGGCCTACCCCAGCAGTGTGCTGCTGGCGCCGTTGCAATATGTGATGTTGCCATTGGTGTGGCTGCTCAACACCATCACCCGCATTCTGATGCGTATGGTCGGGATTAAAACGGAAGGCTCTATCAGCTCGGCGCTGAGTAAAGAAGAGCTGCGCACCATTGTGTACGAGTCACGCTCGCTGATGTCGCGCCGTAACCAGGACATGCTGCTGTCTGTGCTGGATCTGGAAAAAGTCAGCGTTGACGACATCATGGTGCCGCGCAATGAGATCGTCGGTATCAACGTCAATGACGACTGGAAATCGATTGTTCGTCAGCTCAGCAACTCGCCACACGGTCGTATCGTGCTGTTCCGCGATTCGCTGGACGACTGTGTTGGCATGCTGCGCGTGCGTGAAGCCTGGCGCATGATGACCGAGAAGAAAGAGTTTAATAAAGACCGTCTGCTGCGCGCCGCCGATGAAATCTACTATGTGCCAGAAGGAACGCCGCTCAATGTGCAGTTGGTCAAATTCCAGCGCAATAAGAAGAAAGTCGGTTTAGTGGTGGATGAGTATGGTGACATCAAAGGTCTGGTGACTATTGAAGATATTCTGGAAGAGATAGTCGGCGACTTTACCACCTCAATGTCCCCATCCCTGGCAGAAGAAGTGATGCCGCAGAATGACGGTTCCGTACTGATTGAAGGCAGCGCCAACGTGCGTGAAATCAATAAAGCCTTCAACTGGACACTCCCTGAAGATGAGGCGCGCACCATTAACGGCATGTTACTGGAAGCGCTGGAAGAGATTCCGCAGGTGGCGACTCGCGTCAAAATCGACAAATACGACGTTGATATTCTCGATGTGCAGGACAACATGGTGAAGCAAGTACGCATTACCCCACACCATCCGTTAAAATCGTCCATTGGTTCCTGAAGCCAAAAAAAACGCCGCGATCATCGCGGCGTTTTTATCAGTATCAGGCAACAACTAGATGTGCAGCTCTTTTAGCTTCTCTGCTGGCAGCTTCAGATCTTCATTGCGGTTCACGCCAATGTCATGCGCCAACACGTTGCGTGCAATCTGTTGCGCTTCATCCAGTGAGTGCAGCTTGTAGCTACCACACTGATATTCGTTCAATTCTGGAATCTGGCTCTGCTCTTTCACCTTCAGAACGTCTTCCATCGCCCCTTTCCAGGCTTTGGCCACGCGCTGCTCATCAGGTTCACCAATCAGGCTCATGTAAAAGCCCGTGCGGCAGCCCATCGGGGAAATATCCACAATTTCCACACCGTCACCGTTAAGGTGGTTACGCATGAATCCTGCAAACAGGTGCTCCAGCGTGTGGATGCCGCGCTCAGTCAGAATATCGATATTCGGACGGCAGAAACGC
The DNA here is from genome assembly GCF_001485335.1 of Type-D symbiont of Plautia stali. NCBI lineage: Bacteria > Pseudomonadati > Pseudomonadota > Gammaproteobacteria > Enterobacterales > Enterobacteriaceae > Type-D symbiont of Plautia stali. Next base: position 16,773 of record NZ_BBOC01000096.1, read on the forward strand.
AGATCAAAGACGGTGATGGTATCGCCATGCGGAGTGTTCATGGTTTTTGCAACGCGCACGGCAGGTGCGCCCATGATGGTGTGATCAACAGTAAAACTATCCAGTAGTGGCATACGTCACCTCCTGTTTTGAGAATTTTTTTAAAACGATGAAACTTTTCCGTTCGCCCAACGTCTGAATATATGAAAGACGCGCATTTGTTATCATCATCCCTGACAACAGAGATGTTTATTTCGGCCACAGTGATGTGGCCATTTTCTTTTTTAGCCTTCGCGACCCGCCAGATAGCTCTCGAAATCCAGCGTATCACTCTGTTCTAATTTCTTCTGCGACTGCACCGACTCCAACGCCTGACGACTAAAGTCATCTTCCGTCAAAATCTCTAATGGCTCTTCACACAATAAATGACGGTACTGCTCAGCTAACGCCACACCTGCTCCGGTTAAACCATTTTCTTTGATCGCATGAAGAATGCGCGCCGAATAGGTTAGCTCAGGATCATCAAACGATGCTACCAGTTGATCGCAAACCTGTTGATATTGCGTGCTGCCGTGATTGCTGTCGAGCACTTCCGCCACACGACTCAGGTCAGCAAACAGCGCTTTGCCCACGTCCACCAACGGATGTTCTGTGTCGCTACAACCAACACCAATCACCTGGCCAGGCTTACGCCCTTCCATCACCACGCGATTCCAGTTCTTACGGCTACACAGCAATTCGTCGGAGCTCATCTCCGGCGCATCCGCCAACGTACACCAAATCAAGAACAGATCAAGGAAACGCGCCTGGTTGGCGTCGACACCAATCGCGGAGAACGGGTTGATATCTAACGATCGCACTTCTATATATTCGATCCCGCCGCGCAGCAGTGCATCAGAAGGCGCTTCGCCAGAACGGGTGACACGTTTAGGACGAATCGGTGCATACAGCTCGTTTTCAATCTGCAACACGTTGGTATTCAACTGTAGCCAGTTGCCATCCGCGTCTTTAGTGCCCATGGCGGCATACTCTTCCGACGGCGTTTTGATCGCTGCTTTCAGCGCAGCAACATAACCGTCGAGGGAGTTAAAGGTGATACCCAAACCGCTTTGCGATTTGTTGGTATACCCCAGATCGCTCAAACGCAGCGAGGTGGCATACGGCAGCCATAGCGTACCTTTACCGTCGGTTTCAAACGGCAATTTGCTTTCACGTCCCTGCAGGAAGGAAGAGCAGATCGCCGGTGATGAACCAAACAGATATGGGATCACCCAGCCAAAACGATAGTAGTTGCGGATCAAACGCAGATAGCCGGCAGAGATCGTCTCTTTGCCACTCTCGGCATCTTTGACATCCGCCCACTCTTGCCAGAATGACAACGGCAGTGAGAAGTTGTAATGCACGCCAGAGATAATCTGCATCAGCGCGCTATAGCGATTTTTCAGGCCCTGACGATACAGGGTTTTCATTTTGCCGATGTTGGAGCTGCCGTATTGAGCCAGCTCAATACTCTCCACATCTTCGACGTAGCCCGGCATACTGAACGGCCACATCCGCTCCTGCCCCAACTCACGCGCCACATGGCGGTGAATGTCACGCAGGAAAGCCAGCGATCGATCAATGCTCTGATCGACAGGCGTGATGAATTCCAACAACGTTTCAGCAAAATCGGTGGTGATCCAATCATGCTTAAGCGCTGAACCGAGCGATTCAGGATGTCCGGTGGTTGCCAGGTGACCATTCGGATTGACGCGCAATGTTTCGCGTTCAATGCCACGGCCGATACCCTTCAACGCGTCGGGATGCGCTTCCAACCAAGAGAGCGCTTTAGATACGTCCGGGATCACATTAACCTCCCGCTGTGCGAATAATTTATTTTTGTTCAGCATAATGTTAACCGTAGCCTCGAATCTGTGCGAATCAATGCCACCATTGCATTGTTTGTAATGTGGCAGTCGCGATAACGATATAACGCAGCGTTTTACCAATGGCGAGGAACAGCACCGCTGGTAGCCAGGCAAAGCGCAACCACCCTGCTAGCACGCAAAGCAGGTCGCCCACTACCGGCAGCCAGCTAAAAAGTAGCGCTGCAGGTCCCAATCGATGTAACCACGTCATTGCTGTGTCGTGCCATCGCCCCTGCCCTTTTGGCGGCATAAGACGACCAAGAAGAATGTTGGTCAGGCCGCCCAGGGTGTTTCCCACTGATGCAGCCAATAACAATCCGTAGACCGAACCCTTTTGGGCGATCAGCAAAGCAACCAGCACAGCCTCTGAGCTTCCCGGAAGCAGGGTCGCGCTTAGAAAGCTACTGCCGAATAACGATCCATAAGTCAGAAACTCATTCACAGTAAGCGGACATCAACCACATCCATGCCCGCGGCTTGTGCCGCCAGAACGCCAAAGTCAGCATCTTCAAACACCACACAACGTTCAGGCGCTACGCCCATTAACTCGGCGCAGCGTAAAAAGGTATCGGGTTGCGGTTTATGACGTTGAACATCATCAGCACCTACCACAGCATCAAACAGATGGTAAACGCCTAATGCTTCAAGTAACGCTTTCGCCAGGCTGTGTTCGCTGCCGGTGCCCACCGCCATAGGACGACGGCCATGATAGGCCTTCACCACCTCCATGAGCGGCAAAGGGCGTACGTCATCGAGTAACATCGCCTTCAACGCCACCGTTTTCTCTGCGGCCAGCAGATGAGGGTCCTGCGTGGCATTGTTGTGCTCAAGAATGTACTGCGCCAGTTGCCAGGTGGGTGCGCCATTGAATGCCACCATTTTTGCTTCATCCATGGTGAATCCATAGCGGCTCAGCACCTGCTGCCAGGCTTTTCGATGTGTCGGCTCAGTGTCCAGGATCGTGCCGTCCATATCGAAAATCAGGGCATCATATTGGTCGTACATTGTCACTCCATCGAGTACCACTAAATGAGCCATTACTTTAGCGTAATGCGCTTAGGTTGTCGCCAGGTGTGCTTAACAGCAAATGCTTTGAAAGCATTAGCATTTTTTGTTTTCGGAAAAAGGTCAGGATAAGATGCCGGGGATAAATGGCGGTTAAATCAGGGATTTTTGTCGATGCGGTAGATTACAGAGAAGAATTCAGAAAGCAGGCGTTGAATATTTTGCTGAGAATATGGTGCATCCAGGAGGATGACTCGGCTTTCGCCTCGCCCTTCGGGCCGTTGCTGAAGCAACGTTATCCTCCTTAGTGCGGCCTGAACGTTTATCACGTCATGACACACTGAGGCAGTTTCCACATTCGAGAATATGGTGCATCCAGGAGGATTCGAACCTCCGACCGCTCGGTTCGTAGCCGAGTACTCTATCCAGCTGAGCTATGGATGCATTGAA